>JAFAQO010000374.1 GCA_019246375.1 Mycobacterium sp.
GACCGGCCCTTCACCCTCGATGGCGTCGACGTCAGCGCCGGTGCCGCCACGATGCATCTCGTGAGTTCCTACGGCGCGCATCAGTACATCAGGATTCACACCAACGACGACACGCTGGTTGACCGGTTCGACCTGACGACCGAGACACCGGCTATATCGTCATGGCGAGACCTCGATGCGGTCTTGAGTAAAACCGGCGCCCGCTACTCTTACCAGGCCGCTAAGGTCAACGACGGCCGCTGCGAACGGGTAGCGGGCATCAACACCGGCCAATCGTTGCCTCTTGCCTCGATTTTCAAGTTGTACGTGCTTTACGCAGTGGCTGACGCGGTTAACGCCGGAGCGGTGTCGTGGGACGATCAGCTCACGATCACCGCGAAGGCGAAGGCCGTCGGCTCCTCGGGATTGGACAAACTGCCTGAGCGCGCGCATGTTTCGGTGCGCACCGCGGCCGAGAAGATGATCGCTACGAGTGACAACATGGCCACCGACCTGCTGATCGACAGGGTTGGTACCCATGCCGTCGAGGAGGCACTCGTCGCGGCTGGTCATCATGATCCGGCCAGCATGACACCGTTTCCGACCATGCACGAAGTGTTCTCGATCGGCTGGGGTGTACCGGATCTGCGTGAGCAGTGGAAGAACGGCAACCCGCAAGCCCGCGCTCAGTTGCTTCAGCAGGTGAATGCGCGTCGCTACCATCCGGATCCGAGCCGTGCGCACACCCCGGCGTCTGGCTACGGTGTGGAGTGGTACGGCAACGCCGAGGATATCTGCCGTGTCCACGCGGCGCTTCAGGCCGGCGCGGTTGGCGACGCCGCTCCCGTCAAAGAGATCTTGGCCGCCGTGCCAGGTATCGATCTCAACCGCGATCAGTGGCCGTACCTCGGCGCGAAAGCCGGTGGTCTGCCCGGTGACTTGACGTTCAGCTGGTATGCCGTCGACAAGACCGGACAGCCGTGGGCAATGAGCTTTCAGCTAAATTGGCCCCGCGACCACGGCCCGAACGTGACCAGCTGGATGTTGGAAATCATCAAGCAGGTCTTCGCGCTACTACCCCTGCAGCGTTAGCTCGAGGTCCGGTCTCGGTTCGTTCATCGAGTAGTCGGTCTGCGAGCGTCGCGAAAACCACTCCGATACTTACCCACAGCACCAGCTGTGTTCCCAACGACACCAGTCTGAATTCGTAGAGAACGTCGGCCGGGAAGCCCGGATAGACGATGGCACCCGACGCGTCGCGCATCGGTACGGGTGTCTCGTCCACAGTCGGAAGCAGCAGCATGACCACGGCAACCGCCACCAGGTAAGCGCCCGCTGCGAGCAGCCCGGCGTTCCACGCACCGAATCGCGCCGAAAGCCGCCGGAACAGCCAGGCCGCTGCAACCGCGAGTACCGCCGACGTCAGCACCATCACGAGATACCAACCGGTGCGCATTCCGATCGTGTCCGCCTGACCGACTGCGGGTGGATTGGCCGGATACTTCACGAACGGCAGCAGGTAAAACGCGACGAAAGCACCCGCCGCCAAGAGCACCGAAAGTACCCGCGGCTCAGCGTGTCCAGCGCGCCGATAGACGACGCAGAACAGCACGGCGAACAGGGCGCCCATCGCGACGCCGAAGATGAGTACACCGAAACCTAACCCGGCATTGGCCTGCACACCGCGGGTGAACAATTCTGTGCCGTGCTCGTGCACACCGTGCGCATTCTCGACGTCGATTCGACCGTTCTCGAAAGCGATTGCGCGGCCAATCACCGGTTCGGCAAACACGCGGGCGAACGCGAATGCCAGCACCGCGCCCACCGCACCCGCCAGCAGACCGCGAGCAATCAGACGCTTCTCCACGCTGCCGGATCAGTGGCAGGGGAAGCCGAGTAGATGCCGCGCGTCGTGTACGAACTCGTGCACATGGGAGTCACTGCCGAACAGCGATACCGCGCCCTGATCGACGCCGATCAGGTAGAGCGCCAACAACGCCAGGAAGGCGGTTGCCGCCAGCCAGAGCGCCGCACGCGCTGCCGACAGACCAACCGATCGGGTCGGGATGCCAGTTGTCTGGGTATTCGCCACAGTTGACTCCTTTAGGGATTACGCGTCCCACTTGGGTGCTGGTGACGGGCCCGGGTCTGACTTTGGACAGTGGCGCGACCGTTCTGGAGTCTCACCAGATTCCGATACCCGTCGACAACACCGGTCAGTGTAAACCGTGGCCCACCTGACGGCGTTTGTT
>JAFAQO010000382.1 GCA_019246375.1 Mycobacterium sp.
GCTGGACGAGCATCGGCTGCTGTGCGCGCACCGGCAGGGGCCTTCTGGGGTGCGGCACTGGAATCGGCTAGTGGAGGAATGGATTTCGGAAGAGACGGGTCAGCCGCCGTGGTCCGAGTGGTACGCCGGGCGGCCGCTGCTGGTGACGGCGAACGACTACGGGGTGCGCGTCTACAACGGCGACACCGGCGTGGTCGTCGCGGGCACTGAGGGCTTACGTGCCGTCATCGCCAGTGCTGCGGGGCCGCTGGACTTTTCGACCAGCCGGCTCTCCGACGTCGAGACCATGCATGCGATGACAATCCACAAGTCCCAAGGCAGCCAGGCCGACGAAGTGACCGTGCTGCTTCCGTCGGAGGATTCCCGGTTGTTGACGCGGGAATTGTTCTACACCGCGGTGACTCGGGCGAAGCGAAAGGTGCGCGTCGTCGGTTCAGAGACTTCCGTGCGGGCCGCGATCGAGCGGCGCGCGGTGCGAGCAAGCGGGCTAGCACAGCGGTTGCAGTCGCGCACGCCGTCATCGGCCGCTCACGCGAAGATCGAGGGTGGCGAGGCGGGCCAACTGGCGGGGAGGTAAGGGATACCAAATGAGTGTGATGGATTTGTTCGACTTGCGCGGCAAGAAAGCCCTGGTGACCGGGGCGTCCAGTGGTATCGGAAAGAGAGTGGCACTGGCCTACGCTGAGGCCGGAGCTCAGGTGGCCATTGCCGCGCGGCATTCCGAGGCTTTGGAAAAGGTCGCCGGGGAGATCGCTGCAGTCGGTGGTGACAAGGTCGTGCCTATCTCCTGTGACGTGACCCAGCCAGACCAGGTGACGAGAATGCTCGACCGGGCGACCGGGGAGTTGGGTGGGATTGACATAGCAGTCTGCAACGCCGGCATCATCGCGCTCAACGGAATGCTGGACATGCCGCTAGAGGAGTTCCAGCGCATCCAAGACACCAACGTGACTGGCGTCTTCCTGACCGCTCAGGCGGCGGCCAGGGCGATGGTCAGCCAGGGAAATGGCGGCGCCATCATCAACACCGCCTCGATGTCCGGCCATATCATCAATACCCCACAGCAGGTAGGCCACTACTGCGCGTCCAAGGCGGCGGTTATTCAGCTCACCAAGGCTATGGCGGTGGAACTCGCGCCTCACAACATCCGGGTGAACAGCATCAGCCCGGGTTACATCATCACTGAACTCGTCGAGCCCTACAGGGAGTACTTCCCTGTGTGGGAGCCCAAAATCCCGCTGGGACGCGTGGGCCGGCCGGAAGAACTCACCGGCTTATACCTCTACTTGGCGAGTGCGGCTTCGAGCTATATGACCGGTTCGGACATCGTGATCGACGGCGGGTACACCTGCTGGTGACGAAGGATCGCCGTAGCCGCATCCAATAATCCTCCAAATTCAGGTTCCATTAACCGCCAACGGGTTAGCACAGCGAGCTAACCACTTCTTGAATGCCGCCGGACCCGTTGCGATAGACCGTTGGGCCACCTAGGCTCGCCCTACATGACACTTCCGCCGCCATCGGCAGGGTCGGTCGCCGTGGTCACCGGCGCATCCTCAGGCATCGGCGAACAGTTCGCCCGTCAACTCGTGGCCCGCGGCTACCGCGTCGTTGTCACCGCCCGCCGGGAGGACCGGCTGCAAAAGTTGTGCGCGGAACTGGGTGGCGACGAGCACGCCGTCGCGGTTGGTACCGATCTCGCGGTTCCGCAGGACCGAGACCGGCTGGCCGCACGGATCGACGAGCTCGGTGCACAGGTCGACATCCTGGTGAACAACGCGGGCCTGGGCATTTACACGAAGTTCGGCGCCGAAGGTCGCGAGAAGGAACTGCAGATGCTGCGCGTCGACGTCGAGGCGGTGGCAGACCTGATGCTGCGCTACCTGCCCGGCATGGTCGAGCGCGGTCACGGCGCGATCATCAACCTGTCGTCGGTATCGGGGTTCCAGCCGAGCCCGTACAACGCCGGCTACTCCGCAGCGAAGGCGTATGTGCTGTGGTTGTCGGAGGCGGTGCACGCCGAGGTCGCCGGCACTGGCGTGACAGTGACTGCGGTCTGCCCCGGTCCAGTGCCGACGGAGTTCCAGACGACCAACGACGCCGATTATCTGGTCAACCGGATACCGGCATTCACCCAGGTTCCCGCCGAGCGGGTGGTCGCCGACGCGTTGAAGGCCGCCGACCGTGGTCACGCCTCGGTGATCCCGGGCGGACCGCACGTGCGATTAATGCTGGGGTCCTCCCGGTTCGTGCCGACTCCATTGGCCTTGCCGGTCGTCGCGCGAATGTACAAGCGCTAGCTGGACCGGTCTCGGACGTAACCAACCATGTCCTGGGTGTAGCACAAGGGCGAGGCATCAACCGTTATGTTTGTCGCGCCAGCCGATCCATTCCCGCAGGGCTCGAGGTCGTAGTTCGGTCTGCCAACGGTCCACGCGAATAACGTGAATCCGAGCTCATGCAGTCCGTCGGCGTGGGGGCATGGGCAGGCTTAGTCGGTTTCCTCGTCGGCTTCGTCTCTGGCGGCTTGGGCTTTGGAGCGATCGTTTCCAGCGGCCCGCCGGTATTTGTCGGCAGCGTCGTTATGAAGCTCCGAGTTGCCGCCGGGCACCCCTTCGGCGGCCCACTCATGACCTTCAGCCACCTGTTCGTTCAGTTGCGCCGCTTGATCACCTGAGG
>JAFAQO010000002.1 GCA_019246375.1 Mycobacterium sp.
TCAAGTGACGGACCACCGCCCTCGGCCACCGATCCTTCGTCGCGTTCGGCGTCGTCCACCGTCAAGGGCAGTGCCAGTTCTTCCAGGGGGCGTTGTTCAGCCGCAATACCGAGCCACAGTTCCACCAGGCCGCCAACTGCCATTACCGCCGCTCCGATGAGGAACGACCAGACCACCTGACCGCGCTGTCCCGAATTGATCAACTGACCGAACAGCAACGGCCCGCTGATGCCGCCGATCGCCGTGCCCACCGCATAGAAGAAAGCAATTGCCAGCGCCCTGGTTTCCATCGGGAAGATCTCGCTAACAGTCAAGTAGGCCGCGCTTCCACCCGCCGAGGCCAGAAAGAACACCACTGCCAGCACGGCGATGAACGTCCAGGGACCGCCAGTCTGGGTCACGAACAGCGCCGCCAGGACAACGGCCACGACGGCTGAACCCACGTAGCACAGGGTGATCATCGGTTTGCGGCCGACGGTGTCGAAGAGGTGCCCGAGCACTAGGGGGCCGGCGAAGTTACTCAGCGCCCACAGGACGAAAAACACTGGCACATTTCCGGATGCGACTCCATAGAACCCATGCAACAGCGTGCCCAGATTGAACGTCACGCCGTTGTAGAGGAACGCTTGTCCGATGAACAATGCCAGCCCAAGGACCGCGCGCCGCGGATAGAGTGTAAATGCCACCCTGGCGATCTCCCGGAACGAAATTGCCCTGCGTTGACGAATCTTGAGCGGCTTCCCGTGTGGCTCAGCAAGCGGTTGGCCGGTTTCGCGCTGGACTTCCGCTTCTATCCCGCCGACGATCCGCTCGGCTTCCTGGTCGCGGCCGTGAATGAACAACCACCGAGGACTTTCCGGAAGGTTGCGCCGCATGAGAAGGACGAAAATGCCGATGAACGCGCCGATGCCGAACGCCAGCCGCCATCCGATATTCGCCGGAAAGTGCGACGCGGTCAGCAGGAATATCGCGCCGCCCGCTCCAGCCGCCGAACCCAGCCAGTAAGTCCCGTTGATCACCAGATCCACCCGACCGCGGACCCGAGCGGGAATCAACTCGTCGATCGCCGAATTGATAGCCGCGTATTCGCCGCCGATGCCGCAGCCGGTGAAAAAGGTTGCGATGAAGAAATACCACGGCGCGAACGCGAATGCGGTCGCAACGGTGGCGGTCAGAAACACCGAAAGGGTCACCATGAACAGCCTGCGCCGTCCGAAGCGGTCGGTCAGGTGACCGAAAAACAACGCGCCTAAGCAGGCCCGGGCGATGTAGAACGCCGCCGCCACGCCGATGTCCGCGGGGGTCAGTTCGAGTCCGCTGCCCTTCTCGGTGAGGCGAGACGACACATTGCCGACCATCGTGACCTCGAGTCCGTCGAGGATCCACACACCGCCAAGCCCGATGACCACGCGCCAGTGAAATCGCGACCAGGGCAGCCGGTCCAGCCGTGCCGGTACCTGCGTCGTTATGGTTCCGGTTTGCACGCTTGAACTCATAGCGCCTCCGTTCTGGGTGAATCAGAGATTTACCCAGAACGGCGGATCGCAAGCCTGTGCCGTGCTTGGCCCGATTGCCCGGCTCCTCCTCAGCCGCTACGCGGCTGCATCGTCGCCGGGCGGCGGGCTATTCCCACTCGATGGTGCCGGGCGGCTTGCTGGTGACATCCAGCACGACGCGGTTGACCTCGGCGACCTCGTTGGTGATGCGGGTCGAGATGCGCTCCAGCACCTCGTAGGGCACCCGGGTCCAGTCGGCGGTCATGGCGTCCTCACTGGACACCGGCCGCAGCACGATCGGATGTCCGTAGGTGCGGTCGTCGCCTTGCACACCGACCGACCGGACGTCGGCCAGCAGCACCACCGGACACTGCCAAATCTGGCTGTCCAGTCCCGACGCGGTGAGCTCCTCGCGGGTGATCGCGTCAGCGCGTCGCAGCGTCTCCAGCCGCTGCGCGGTGACCTCACCGACAATCCGGATGGCCAGGCCGGGCCCCGGAAAGGGTTGGCGCGCAACGATCTCCTCAGGTAAGCCCAACTCCCGCCCGACCGCGCGTACCTCGTCTTTGAACAGCAGCCGCAGCGGTTCGACGAGTTTGAACTTCAGGTCGCCGGGCAGGCCGCCGACATTGTGATGGCTCTTGATGTTCGCGGCACCGCTGCCCCCGCCCGACTCCACCACATCCGGATACAGCGTGCCCTGCACCAAGAACTCGACATCCTTGCCGCCGATCACATCTCGCAGCGCGCCCTCGAAAGCCCGGATGAAGTGCCGGCCGATGATCTTGCGCTTGCCTTCCGGGTTAGTGACCCCTGACAGCGCGTCGAGGAACGTCGCCGCCGCGTCGACGGTGACCAGGTTGGCGCCGGTGGCAGCGACGAAATCGCGCTGCACCTGAGCGCGTTCGCCGGCGCGCAGCAACCCATGGTCGACGAACACACAGGTCAATCGGTCGCCGATGGCGCGCTGCACCAGCGCCGCGGCCACCGCGGAATCCACTCCGCCGGAAAGCCCGCAGATCGCGTGGCCATCGCCGATCTGCTCACGCACCTGCTCGACCAGCACGCCCGCGATGTTGGCGGCCGTCCACTCGGCCCCGATACCGGCGAAGTCGTGCAGGAACCGACTGAGCACCTGTTGGCCGTAGGGGGTGTGCATCACCTCCGGGTGGTATTGCACGCCGGCCAGGCGTCGAGTGCGGTCTTCGAAGGCCGCCACCGGCGAGCCCTGGCTGGCGGCCACCACATCGAATCCCTCTGGTGCTCCCGTGACGGCGTCGCGGTGGCTCATCCAGACCGGCTGAGTATCGGAAAGACCCGAATGCAGTTCACCGCCAGAGACTTTCAGCTCCGTCCGGCCGAATTCACTGGTGCCGGTGCGCGCGACGGTGCCGCCGAGAGCCTGGGCCATGGCCTGAAAGCCATAGCAGATGCCGAACACCGGCACATTCAAGTCGAATAGCGCCGGATCGAGTCGGGGGGCGCCGTCGGCGTAGACACTGGCCGGTC
>JAFAQO010000044.1 GCA_019246375.1 Mycobacterium sp.
CCGGCCACCGACTTGGGCGCCAAGGCAGTTGCGGCCTACGCCGAGCGGCAAGGCGTCGATATCGATGCCTTCGTGCGGTCCTCGGGGCCCGCCCTCAGCCCGGAGCAAGCCGGACGGTGCGTGCTGGAAATCGCGACCGGCCAACGCCGGGGCCACGACTCATACCTGCTCACAGCGGCGGGACTGGCACCGCTGGACTGAAGTCGGCCCAACCAGAAAGGAGAACACGCAATGGACACGCCCCCGATCGTGTCAGCGGACGAGTGGGATGCCGCGTACCGGCAATTGCTCGTGAAGGAAAAGGAGTTGACTCGCGCGCGTGACGAGCTGGCGGCGTTACGCCGGCGGATGCCATGGCTGGCCGTGGACAAGCAGTACGAGTTCGACGGGCCGGACGGCAAGGTTAGCCTGCTGGACCTGTTCGATGGCCGGCTTCAGCTGATCGTCTACCGGGCCTTCTTCGAGCCCGGTGTGGAGGGTTGGCCGGATCATGGCTGTCGCGGCTGCTCCATGATCGCCGACCATGTCGGCCACCTCGCGCATCTGAACGCCCGCCACACCACGCTGGCATTCGCCTCACCCGCGCCGCAGGCCGACATCAAGCGCCTGAAGGCCCGGATGGGCTGGAAGATGCCGTGGTACACGATCACCGATAACTTCGACGTCGACTTCGGCGTGAATCAGTGGCACGGCACCAATGCGTTCATTCGCGACGGTCAAGGCGTGTTCCGCACCTACTTCATCAATAACCGAGGCGATGAGGCGCTGGGCAATACCTGGAGCTACCTGGACATGACCGCGCTCGGACGCCAGGAGGACTGGGAGGACTCGCCGGCGGGCTACCCGCAGACACCGCCGTACCAGTGGTGGGACTGGCACGACTCGTACGGTGAGCACCAGCCGTCGCGGTGGTTCGGCGACCCCGACCCGGATGACCCCAACGATCCGCGACCTCCGCGGACCGATCCAAAGGGCGGCGACGCTCCGCAATAACTCACAGCGCCTTAGTGCGATTAGCCGGCTGTTTGATGAACACGCTGACGCGACAGATCAGGCCATCGTCGTTCTTCTCGAACAGAATGCATTCGGGATACTTGGTTGGCGAGCCATCGACCTCCACTGTCTCGCTCAGCTCGACATAGGAGAGCCGATCCGACACGTGCGAGATCCGCTGCACGTCGAGCCGATAGCCCGTTAGTGAGGTGAGAACCTCGCGCAGGAAAGCGACGTAGGGCTCCTTGCCTTCGACGACGTCGCAATACGGGCCCTCGCGGACGAGCCCCTCGTCGGCAAGGGTGGCTGCCAGGCCATCCCAATCGTTGGCTGCCATGCAGGTCAGATAATTCTCCACGGGCCCGCTGCCGATTCCGCTCACGTCGCCTCCTCGCCGGCGCACACGGTGCTGCCTTGGCCAGTTGCTCTGTCACACTAAAGCTTTCTATGTTCCCGCGTCGACGTGACCGGATTTCGGCTCACTTGAAAGGACCGCTCGATGACCACGCTTGAGAACCTGCTGTCGGCGTTCGGCATCAGAGGTTCTCATTACCGGAACGGCGTCATGTCATCGGAACAGGTGCTAGGTTATGCCGTCACCGACCATCGGGGGCGTATCGAAATGCCGGCTTACGCTGTGATGGTCGAGTCGGCCACCAGTGGTGGATTTTGGTACTCGCTCAATGAGCCGGTGGGTACGGTGCAGTCTTGGCTATCCCTGACTGCCGCTGCGCCGGCCGATGTGAATCAGCGATTGTTCGCGACCTCCCAGCTGGTGTACACCGACGGTGTGTATGGAGCCTTGACGGTGCAGATCGCCAATGACAGCCAAGATGTCGTCTGTGCGGGAGTGGGTCGATGCGTTCGGGTCAGCCGCACCAGCGACGCCTTGGCGAACATCAAGACTGCGACGGCGCCGCAAGCCGATGAGCTGATCCCTTTCGGCGGCGAACCGACATCCCTGCCGTCGGCGATCGACTCCGAGCTGGACGGTAGGCAAATCCTGTCAGCTATCAGCCAAGGTCGGATAGCTTCCGGGCCATTGTGTGAGTTACTGTGCGCAACAGCGACATTGGCCGACACCGGGGTGCGGCTTATCGTGTCGCCGCAGCCGTGGATGGCCAATCCGCTCGGCGCCATTCAAGGCGGAGTAGTGGCGGCAATCATCAGTCAAGCGTGTTCTTTCGCCGGGCAGCTGTATGCGGAACCCGGCCAGCAGTATGCGCTGGTTGACTTCACCGCCAGCTTCTGGAGGTCCCCGCAGGTCGATGTCGGTGAGATCACCGTGACGGCGGTGCTCGAGAAGCTGGGGCGCCGGATCGGCACGGTATCGGCCACGATGACCGGCCCCGACGATGTTCCGCTGGCCCGCGCCGTCGCCGATATCCAGTACGGCTGAGCAGCAAGCTGGTGGCCAAAGCCCGCCGGGCGCACGCCACCAAACCAGAACCATGACCAGCCCCAACGCACCGGAAACACCAGCCGAGACGCCGACTTGCTACCGGCATCCCGACTGTACGACGTATGTCAGCTGCACTCGCTGTAATCGGTAAAACGCCACCTAACGTTGTGGCCACCCGCCGTCGCCGACGGGGCAGTTATACCGCCTGGCGACCTCGGCGTTCTTGCACTACGGTCTGACGCACCTGTTGTTCAACATGTGGGCGCTGTATGTCGTGGGTCCGCCGTTGGAGATGTGGCTGGGCCGGCGCGACGGGTCGTCACAATGTGCCGGATCCCTGGCTACATTTCCACGTATGGGCTGGTGGATCAGCTACGCCGAGCGGACACTGACCGAAGACGTGCCGGCAACACCCGCTGAAGTCCGCGACTTCTACGTGGATCTGGATAACTTGAAACTAGTGCACCCACTGGTCGTTTCGGTGCGCGCGAGATCACACAGCGAGACCGCCGACGGGTACGTGCGCAGGTATCGCGTCTCAGACCGGATCCCGGTGTGGTTCTTCAGCATTGCGATCAGCTACCGGGCGCAGTTGAGGGTGCCTGATGCGGGCGACGTGATCACCACGGCTCACCAATTTCCCCAGGTGCGGCTGGATGCAACAGTGTCTTTCGCAGCGATCGATGCGGGCACCCGGGTGGTCGAGCGGCTGCGGATCGCGGCTCCCCGACCGCTGGCAGCGGTGACGACGCGGCAGGCAGTCAACGCGCACATCGCGATGCTGGCCGGCATACGCCGCCGCTTTCAATCAGAACCGAGAACCTAACCGGCCCCTGCTTCGCTCGCTGGCCGCGCACGCGCCAGACTGGTACGGCCACCACGCAAAGTCGCCCACCCGAACGGAGATATCCCGTGACCGAGCGAGAAGACCGCCAGGACATCGCCGACGTCCTGCTCCGCTACGCCACCGGCATAGACCGGCGCGACTGGCCACTGTTTCGCACCGCCTTCACCGACGACTGCGAACTCGACTACGGCGAAATCGGGGCGTGGAACGGTGTCGACGCGGTCACCGAATTCATGCAACAAACTCATGCGATGGCGGGGCACACCCTGCACCGGCTGACCAATCAGGTCATCGCGCTCGACGGTGACAGGGCCGAGGCCCGCACCTACGTTGACGCACTGATCATGCTCGGGAACAACTCCTCCGGGGTGAACGGAATCGGCTACTACGACGACCAAATCGTTCGCACCGACGCCGGATGGCGCATCGCCCGCCGCCGCTTCACGGCGGTGCGGGTGGCCACGGTGGGTGAACCATCGTGATCTTCACAGCCAAGTACGGTCCCTGGGCGCTGGTTGCCGGTGCATCCGAGGGCGTCGGCGCGGCGTTCGCCGAAGGGCTCGCGGAGCGCGGACTCAATGTCGTGCTGACGGCACGGCGCCAAGCCGCTCTCGACGCGGTCGCCGCCGGGATCATTGCGCGGACAGGTGTCGAAACTCGCACGGTGACAGTTGATCTCGCCCAGTCCGATGCTGCGTCCACAGTTGTGGCCGCCACCAAGGACCTCGACATCGGCTTCCTTGTCTACTGCGCGGGCGCCGATACCAGCTTCAAACCGTTCCTCGTCCAACCCATTGCGACCGCCGAAGCAATGGTGCAGCGCAACTGCACGGTGCCGATGCAACTGTGTCATCACTTCGCGTCGGCAATGGTGCAGCGGGGCAGTGGCGGAATTGTCATCTTCAGTTCGGGTGCCGGACTCGTCGGCGGACCCAACATGGTCGCCTACGGCGCCACCAAGGCGTTCGACATCGTCTTCGCAGAAGCGCTCTGGAGCGAACTGCACGACAAGGGTGTCGATGTGCTGGGCCTTATCCTCGGCAAAACCGACACACCGGCGCTGCGCCGACTCGAACACACCCGGGGACAGATCAACTCCCAAGACGAGGCGCCACCGGACGCGGCCACCGTTGATGAGGTTATCGACGAAGCGTTCGACAATCTCACCAACGGTCCCACCTTGATGGTGGGCGACCAGATGCGCGCGGCGGCACAAATGCTGAGTTCGGTGACTCGCAATGAGGCTGTTCAACTCCTCGCGCAAGCCGTTGCCGGCGCCATGGGCGGTGACTGAAGTCCGTTGATTGAGCGAGCCTGCTGACGGATCGCTGGCGGCGATGGATGCTGACTGCTATGGCGACCAACACGGATCGCTATCGCACCGCCCGTGACCGGGTCTTCGCCGAGGCACGCACCGGCGATGCATTTGCGTGGCCGCAGCTGACTGGTGTCTTCAACTGGGCCACCGACTGGTTCGACGTCATCGCGCGGGACGACGACCGTACCGCGCTGTGGATTGCCGGAGAAGACGGTGATGAACAGATCATCAGCTTCGCCGAGATGGCCCGCCGGTCGGACCAGGTCGCAACATGGCTCGAACAGCTGGGCGTGGGCAAGGGCGATCGGGTGACCCTGATGCTGGGCAACCAGGTCGAGTTGTGGGAATCAATGCTCGCTGTCGCCAAGCTGGGCGCCATCATCATGCCGGCCACCAGCGCGCTGAGCCGATTCGACGTGGCCGACCGGCTGGCCCGTGGTGGGGTGAGAGCCGTCGTGGCCAACGCCGTCGATACCGGCAAGTTCGACGACATCGACGGCGACTTCACCCGCATCGCGGTGGGCACTACCACTGATGGATGGCATTGCTACACCGAGGCGTACCAGGTCGCTTCCAGCGGTCCCTTCGTCGCCCGGACCACGGTCGAGGATCCGATGCTGGTGTATTTCACCTCTGGCACCACAAGCACACCCAAGCTGGTGGAGCACTCCCAGATCAGCTACCCGGTAGGACACCTGTCGACTATGGCGTGGATAGGAGTGCGGCCCGGGGACGTCCACTTGGCGATCAGTTCACCCGGATGGGCCAAACATGCCTGGAGCTGCTTCTTCGCGCCGTGGATCGCCGAGGCGACGGTCTTCGTCTACAACTACCGCAGGTTCGCCGCCGAGGCGCTCCTGAGCCAGATTCGTCGTGCCGGGGTGACCACGTTCTGCGCTCCGCCGACGGTGTGGCGCATGCTGATCCAGAGCGAGCTCGGGGCCAGACCTGAACGGCTGCGGGAGATCGTGGCCGCCGGTGAGCCGCTCAACCCGGACGTCATCGCGCACGTCGAGCGAGCCTGGGGGATGACCATCCGCGACGGGTACGGCCAAACCGAGACCACCCTGTTGGTCGGCAACATGCCGGGGCGGCCTGTCAAGCCGGGTTCGATGGGGCGGCCCCTACCGGGCATGCCCGTCGCCCTGCTTGACCCGCTCACCGGCCGGCCCGCCGAGGAGGGTGAGATCTGCCTCGATCTCAGCGCCAACCCGGTCAACCTGATGACCGGCTACCTCGACGACCCGCAGCGCGTCGCGGCCATGCCGGCCGCCGATTACTACCACACCGGTGATGTCGCGCGTCGCGACGCCGACGGCTACATCACCTACATCGGACGCACTGACGATGTGTTTAAGTCGTCGGACTACAAGGTGTCGCCGTTCGAGCTGGAAAGCGTGCTGATCGAGCATCCGGCGGTCGCCGAGGCCGCCGTCGTGCCGCAACCCGACCACACCCGGCTGTCGATACCCAAGGCCTACATAACGCTGGCCGCCGCGTGGGAGGCGAACGCCGACACGGCCAGGGCGATCATGGAGTACGTCCGAGACCGTGTTGCGCCGTATCTGAAGGTGCGACGTGTCGAGTTTTTTGAGCTGCCGAAGACCATCTCGGGCAAGATCCGCCGCGTGGAGTTGCGACGCCGCGAAGATGCCGCACACCTCGCCGGCACACCGATTACGACGGAGTACCGATACGAGGATCTCGTGAGTTGAGCAATGAAGTCTCATGACGCCGGCCCGACCGACATCCCGATCATCGAGGAGACGATCGGTCAGAACCTAGAGCGCATCGTTGCGGCGAATCCGGATGCGGAGGCTTTGGTCGACTTAGGGAACAAGGCTGCCGGCGCCCGGCGTTGGACGTACGGCGAACTTAATGCCGAAGTATCCCTCATAGCAAGAGGTTTGATGGCGCTCGGCGCTGAACGCGGTGAGCGTGTTGGCATCTGGTCGCCGAACTGTGCCGAGTGGACCATCGTGCAATACGCGACGGCGACGATCGGCGCCATCCTGGTCAACATCAATCCTGCCTACCGCACGCATGAACTCGCCTATGTCTTGAATCAATCCGGTGTTCGGACGCTCGTCGCGGCGACGGTATTCAAGACGTCACACTACCGGCGCATGATCGAGGCGGTGCGCCCTGAATGCCCCGCATTGAAAGACGTTCTCTTCCTTGACAGCGACGACTGGGACAGTTTGCGGCGCCGCGGTGAGTCCATACCCGAGTACGACCTTCGAGCCCGGTCGGCTGCCTTGGATAACAACGACCCGATCAACATCCAGTACACATCGGGAACCACCGGATTCCCGAAGGGTGCGACGCTGTCGCATCGCAACATTCTCAACAATGGCTTTTTCACCACCGAACTGCTGAACTTGGGTCCCCGTGACCGGTTGTGTATTCCGGTGCCCTTCTATCACTGCTTCGGCATGGTGATGGGCAACCTGGGCTGCAGCACACACGGGGCGACCATGGTCATCCCGGCACCGGCATTCGATCCCTGGCTGACCCTGGCCGCCCTCGAGCGGGAACGCTGCACCGGCGTGTACGGCGTACCCACCATGTTCATCGCGATGCTCAACCATCACGACTTCTCCGGCGCCGACCTGTCGCCGCTACGCACCGGCATCATGGCCGGATCAGTGTGCCCGGTCGAGATCATGAAACGCTGCGTTGACGAGATGAACATGACTGAGGTGGCCATCGCCTATGGCATGACCGAGACGTCGCCGGTGTCCTGCCAAACGCTGATCGACGACGATCTAGAGCGGCGAACCGCCACAGTGGGGCGAGCACACCCCCATGTGCAGGTCAAGATCATCGATCCCGTCACCGGCGGGATCGTCGAGCGAGGCCGGACTGGCGAATTCTGCACGCGCGGATACTCGGTGATGCTGGGGTACTGGCGCGACGAGCACCAGACTCGCAAGGTGATCGACGCCGACGGATGGATGCACACCGGAGATCTCGCCGTCATGCGCGACGACGGCTACTGCAACATCGTCGGGCGTCTGACGGACATGGTGATTCGCGGCGGCGAGAACGTGTATCCCCGCGAGGTCGAGGAA
>JAFAQO010000161.1 GCA_019246375.1 Mycobacterium sp.
ACGATTGCCGGGAACGGCAACTGATCGATCAGCTCGTCCAGGCCCTCGACCACTGCGTCTAGAACGGACTGATCCCAGCGGCTGATGACCGGGTTGCCCAGTTGGTGCAGGTACCTCGTGGCCTTGAAGTCCAGCCGCAGGGCCCGCGCAAGCGCCTCAACGACCTGCGGCGACGGATTCTGGTCGCGACCCACCTCTAGTCGCAGGTAGTACTCGGCGCTGATGCCCGACAACATTGCCAGCTCCTCGCGGCGCAAACCCACGACGCGTCGCCGAGCGCCGGGAACCAGCCCGACATCCTCGGGCCGCACTTGCTGGCGCCGCGCACGCAGGTAATCGCCGAGCGCGTTGGCCTTGACCGCCATCACCCGAGCCTAGGCCTGTCCCTGCCAGTACCGGGGATAAAGACGGCATCCCCATTTGATTCGCGGCGCGCCGATGGTCGACGCAAGGCCCCGGTCGAGTGGCGAGTGAGTTCGCCAGCCAGCCCCGCGAAAGCGAGAGCTTTCACCGAACCACTGAACAGAGAGGATGCCATGACCATCACAATGACGTTGCCGACGGATTTCACGCCGATCTCTGCGGCGCGGCAGTTCTCCGCCTACGGCGCGTCACATTGGACGGTGCTCGTGATCTTCGTGATCGGGTCCGCTGCGCTGGTCTGGATCGGACGCCGGCAAACCGAATCGCAGGCCCGGCTCCTCGGCCGCGTCCTGGGGGCTTTGACTATCGCGATATTCGGTGTGGCGCTGCTGTACAAACTGGTCCAGCCAGCCCTTGACCATTCGGTGCCGCTGCAACTGTGCGATCTGGCCGAGATCACGGCGGCCTACGCGTTGTGGTCGCAGCGGAAGTGGGCCTCCACACTCGTCTATTACTGGGGTCTGCCCCTCAGCTCACAGGCGTTGATCACACCGGATCTCAACGCGCCAGACTTCCCTGGCCATAGCTTCCTGACCTTTTTTGCGCTGCACCTGCTCGTGGTATGGGCGGCCATCTATTTGACCTGGGGGTATGGGATGCGGCCGGGTTGGCGCAGCTACCGCTTTGCGGTCATCACGACCCTGGCGTGGGGGGCGTTCACCTTCGTCTTCAACACCATCGCGGGAACCGACTACGGCTTTCTCAACCGGAAACCCCTCAACGCCTCCATGCTGGACTTTCTAGGACCGTGGCCGTTTTACGTACTGGCAGAAGTCGTTATTGTGGGCGCGGTTTGGGCGCTCATGACCTGGCCCTGGGAGCTCAAACGACGCAGACAGTTGAACACGGCAATCGCCGATGCGCTCAAAGACGCGGCGGTATACGCCTTAAGAAGCCGAAATTGATGGTGCACGGTGGGCGGCGCGGTCACTCCGGCGGCGCTTGACCCGGAGGCGCCCGACATCTTCCGGGCGCACGTGCTGGCGCCGAGCACGCAGATAATCACCGGTGCCAAATATATTGACGCGCTTACGATCAGATCGAAAAGCACTAATCATGACCCCCTCGGTGATGATGGCGGCGGCGGATTTGGCGCCGATCTCTGCGACGCGGCAGTTCTCCGCCTACGGCGCGTCACATTGGACGGTGCTCCTGCGAAATCATCGTGCTGCACATGCGCGACCGCCGGAGTCGTGGGCAGGGATGCTCGCTCGCTATCCGCGGCACGGATTTTGCACAAAGTTCTGGCCCGCTTTGAAGATCAGGCGAGGCGCAAGCCGGACAGCGCCGCTGCCGCATCAGTCGCGAAAGCTGCCGCTGGCCGAATTGCGGCTAACCCTCTCGACGGGTATGCCTGACCCACCGGGCCCTAGCGGTTCAGTAGAGCGTCGGGATTTTCCGGCAAGTTGTAGACCTTGCTGTGTCAGTAGAAAGACGCGACGTTGGTTGTTACCCAGGCTTTTTCAGCTTCCGAGCCGCCCAGGGGAGGCACCAGCCCATTGATCATCCAGAGGTCCTCGCTGGTCTCGTCGGCGTGGAACTCCCAGTGCAATCCCTCATGCTTTTCCATGTAGGGATGCAGTATGCGCTTGATCCAGCGGGTGATCTGTTCTCGGCTTTCCTTATTGGTGCTTCGCCGGGCGATGTGGTCGATGACGACGCGGACCCCGACCGGGGTCCGTTCTCCGCCGACATAGAAATCCTCGGGCCGCGTTTCGTTGAAGATCGTGATCACGTAGAACCGGGGCAACCCGATCCGCTCGTAGTGATCGGTGATCCGCGATGCGAGCTGGTGTTTTTCCTCCTCGCTGAAGATCCCGGGCGTGTGATGAATCGTCCATAGGGGCATGACAGTTCAGTGCTCCTCGGTTGCCTTGGTCAGTGTGCCAATGCGAAGGTCAGGCGCTCCACAGGACCTGACAGCGCCGCCTTGGCGTTGGCGGTGATGTCGTCAGTGAGCACCTCCACAGCACCGTCTTCAAGCCCGTCGACGATGCTCCTGGCCACCTCGGCTGGCGTCATCTTTGGCACCGGCATGGCCGAGACCATGTCGGTGTCAATGAACCCGGCGTGCACACCTACGACCTGGGTGTTCTGTCGCTCCAGCTCGGCACGAAGCGAATTCGTGACCGACCACATCGCCGCCTTGGAGGCACCGTAGGCGCCGGCGCCACCCAGCCAGGACAGCACCGAATGGATGTTGACGACTGCGCCGCCGCCCTTGGCGGCCAGGATTGGCGCGAAGGCGCGCGTTACCCGCAGCGGTCCGAACACGTTGACGTCGAATGTCTCGGTGACGTGCTCGAAGCTCCCGGAAAGTAGCGACTCCGGCAACAGGACCCCCGCATTGTTGAACACGATTTCGGCGTCGCTGGCGATCTCCGCCAGCGCAGCAACCGAGTCCGGGGAGCGCACCTGAAGTTCGTGGGTGACCACTTCCTTGCGGCCATCGGTGTAGGCCGACCGTGCGGTGGAGTACACCTTGCGTGCCCCCCGCGCCAGCACCTCGTCGACCAGGGCCGCGCCCAATCCGCGCCTGCCCCCGGTCACCACGACCACCTTGCCTGCTACTGCAACCATTTCTGCTGCCTTCCCACGCTGGATAACGATCCCGTTAGTAAGGTGCAACCACACCGAGCTGAGTAATGCAAGCGTTAGCTATGATGGGGGTTGTGGCAATAGAGTTTGAGAGGCGGCTGCGCGACCGGCACAAGTGGTCGATCGGTGACGGGTGCTCGGTGTCGAGGGTGCTCGATCTGCTGAGCACCAAGACGGTGTTCCTGGTAGTTCGTGAATGTTTCTATGGCACAACGCGTTTTGAGGACTTCATGGAGCGAATCGGCACCTCGGCGCCGGCCGTATCGCGTGCGCTCAAACAATTGGAGTCGGCGCAGATTGTCACACGGGTGCCGTATCAGGAGCCGGGAAAGCGCGTCCATGATGAGTACCGGCTGACCGAGGCGGGTGAGGATCTGCTGCCGGTGTTTCTGTCGCTGATGCAATGGGGCGACAAGTATCTGCAAAACGGCCAGGCTCCACTGTCGTTCGTCGATGCCGAGACCGGCCGCATGTTGGGCGTCCGAGTCACCGCCGACATCGATGAGCCTGCGACGCGGTCGGACGATATCGAAATACGGTTTAACACGCTGTCACGGCACCGATCACCGCTTCTTCAGCGCCAATGACCCGAAATTAGCCGGCAACCTACGTCCGCGCGCCCACAGTCCGGAAACCTGTTCTGCGACGGTGTAATCGAAAATTACGCCCGTGTGCGAGCATCTCCTGGATTCGAACCGGCGAGTTCTGGTAAACCACCCACTGTCACTTCGGTCGCCTCCTCCCAATCAACGTAGCGGCTTGGGTGA
>JAFAQO010000195.1 GCA_019246375.1 Mycobacterium sp.
CGCGGCATACGGGATGATATCCGGTCCCGGGCGCAACGAGCCGGCGGAGCTGACGTTGATGATGGACCCGCGGCCGGCCGCGAGCATCCGCTCACCCACCAACGCCGACAGCCGAAACGGTCCCTTGAGGTTGAGGTTGACGACGGCGTCGAACAGCTTCTCGGTGACGTCGGTCAGCTTGTCGTAGATGGGGGACATGCCGGCGTTGTTGATCAGCGTGTCCACCTTGCCGAACCGGTCGTACGTCGCCTCGACCAGCCCGTCGAGTTGTTCCCATCGGCCGACGTGCACCGCATAGGGCATCGCCGAACGGCCCGTCTCCGCCTCGATCTCTTTTGCGGTGGCAACGCAGTTGTCCATTTTGCGGCTGGCGATCACCACGTCCGCGCCGCATCGGGCCACCGCAAAGGCCATCTCCCGGCCAAGGCCGCGGCTGCCGCCGGTAATCAGCACCACCCGGTCGGTGAGGTCGAAAAGCCCCTCCGCGTAGGCCATTTCAACTAATCTTGGCGGGCAACGACCGGGTCAGTTCGGCAGCCGTGGCGATGAGCTGCAGGATCATCGGCCCGAACGCCTGGGTGATCTTCGGATCGACTTTTCCGGTGCGGATTCCGGCGGCGTAGGTCTTCTCCAGCACGATGCCAAGCTTCCAGTTCGCCAACACCAGGTAGTAGTCGATGTTGTCGGTGGACAGCCCGCTCACCTTCTCGTAATGCGTCAGTAATTCACTACGCGTGGGCATACCGTTCAGATCCAGATAGAAGCCGTCGGCCCGCGGGTGCTCGCCGTTATAACCCAGCAAGCACCACGCCAAATCCAGCAGTGGGTCGCCGACTGTGGTCATCTCCCAGTCCACAACCGCGGCCAGCTTCGCCGGTGCCCCGTGCGCGAACATCACGTTGGCGAACTGGTAGTCGCCATGCATGATGCCCGGCGTGTAGTGCATGGGCCGGTTGCGGCGTAGCCAATCGGCGGCTGCGTCCAAGCCAGGGAGGTCGCGCACGCGATACGCGTCGAGAAAAGCCAGCCAGCGATCGACCTGGCGCTCGTGGAATCCGTCCGGGCGACCGAAGCCCTCCAGGCCCTGGGCACGCCAGTCCACCCGGCCCAACTTGGCTGCGCCGTCGACAAGTTCGAACGCCAGCCCACGGCGCTCCGCCAGATCGGCGTCGAATGGAGGCGGCCAGCCGCCGTCCATCGGGCTCCACCCGTCGATCGCACGCATGACGTAGAAAGGCATGCCGAGCAGATCGCCGGCATCGTCGGCGGCGATCAGCTCGGCATGCGGCACATCGGTGCCGGACAGCGCCCGCACCAGCCGGATCTCACGCAGCAGGCCATCGACCCGGGCTGCGTCGGCCCGGGCGCCGGGCATCCGCAGCACCATGCGCTCTCCGCCGCGATCGATCCGATAGAGAGTGTTCTGTGAGCCGCCGCTCAGCGGCGCCAGGACGGGCTCTTCACCGGCGCCCGGGGCGCCATTCGCGTCCAGCCAGCGACCCAGAACGGCGGCATCGAGCTGCCGCGCGCTTCCGGTCACCGTCATGGCACACCCCACTCTCTGAATCGAGAATAGCATTCTCCCCTTCGGTGCCAAGGGCTATGTACTGACGCCGGAATCAGCCCCGATGTTCGAGGACATGTACGAAGGCGCGGCGCCGCCGACCGCGCCTGAACCCACTGCGTGGAGCAGCCGCTTGAATTCACGGCGCTCGCTGGGGGAGAGGTGGGCCAGTAACCGCTCGTCGGCGACGTGCACGGCGGCTTCGGCGCGCTTCAACAGTGCTTTGCCCTTGCTGGTAAGCCGGGCCGGCAGCGCCCGGCCCGATGACACCGTGGCCGGCCGCGTGACCGCGCCCATATCTTGCAGCCCACGCAGCACCAGGTTCATCGCCTGCGGTGACACATTGGTGTCACGGGCAAGTTCGGCGCTGGATTGACCGGGCAGCATAGACAGGGCCCGCAAACACACGAACTCCGGTAACCCCAACCCCACCGGCGCCAACTCCGCCGTCACATGCGGTCGGAGCACCGCCATCACGCGATACAGCAGGTAGCCCAACGGCTGATCCTCGTAATCACTCATGTCAAACATATTGACACATATCAACCAGGTTGATAGACAAGACGGTATGAGCGAAGACTTTGATTTCGAATTCGATTCGGTCTACCGTGGCGAATCCGCCCAAATCGGAGTAGGGGTTCGTCCCCCGTGGAGCCTTGGGGAACCCCAACCTGAGCTTGCTGCGCTGATCGAGCAGGGCAAATTTCACGGCGACATCCTCGATGTCGGGTGCGGGGAAGCCGCCGTGTCGCTCTACCTCGCTGAACGCGGGTACACCACAGTCGGCCTGGACTTGTCACCCACCGCGATCGACTTGGCCCGCCGCGAGGCCGAGAAGCGCGGCTTGACCAACGCCAGCTTCGAGGTGGCCGACATCAGCTCGTTCACCGGGTACGACGGCAGATTCGGCACCATCGTCGACAGCACCCTGTTTCACTCCATCCCGGTCGAGGCCAGAGATGGATACCAGCAATCGATAACGCGCGCCGCCGCACCGGGCGCGTCATACTTCGTGCTGGTGTTCGACAAGGCCGCGATCCCGGAAGGCCCACCGTATGCGGTGACCGCCCAGGAATTGCGCGAGGTGGTGTCAAAGTGCTGGCTTATTGACGACATCAAACCCGCCAAGATCCATGCGAACTTCCCCGACGGCCTCACGGAGATGCCGGGTGCGCCGCGCATGAAGGTCGAGGACGAGCCCGATGGCCGCAAGTCGGTTGCTGCTTGGCTGCTATCGGCACATCTGGGCTGACGGCCGCCGTTTTAAACCTTGCTTCCGGTCGAGAGCTCTTGCATGAATGCCAGCGATATGAGCGCTGCGGGTCTTGTTCGCTACGACCACGCGATTCGTTTGACGCAGTATCGATCTAGCGCCGCCACCCTGTCACAAGCAGAGATCGATGAGTTCATCGCCGCTTGGAAGGAATTGAGCACAGCTCCAGTCCACGGGGTTGTCTATCGCGAGCTATGTCAGCAGGTTCCGGAGTGGAATACGATGGCGGACAAAGAGATCGAGAATCCCATCGACGCCACCTTTCTGGAGTATCTGATCGCGGAGCCGGACCTCGACCTCGACGCACTGAGTGCTCTTCCGCTGTCGCAGGCTAAGCGATACACCGTCATTCAGGATCTCCACACGGTGGCTTTCAGGTTCGTCAAAGACGCATCGGAGGCGCGGTCGCGGGTGGTGATGTTCAACCTCTTTGACATCGACGGGCCAGCGGGTATGGAACAGGGCTTTCTGATGGGCTGGCCGCCCCGCGCTGAATTTCGGATGACGGACGACGCCATCCGAGCATCGGTTCTTCACCAGCGATTGCTGCCGCAGGCGACAATCAAGGCATTCAACCGGGCCGAGATCTCCAGCGCGGCCGCATATGCGGCGGGCAATGACCTGTTTGAGGCCGCATTTCCGCGTGCGAACCGTGTGGCCACCGCCGGTACATCGGGTGGAAAGCCGCCGATCCGCAGCCATCTTGGGGTTTTCGAAATTGTTGCGGTAGCTCCAGCCGGCGCTCCTGTCGTCAATCCCGACATGAAGGCCGTGGTGCTGGAAGAATACGGTGACCCGCAGGTTCTTCGACTGCAAACTGTGCGCCGCCCGGAGCCGGGACCGGGCCAGATCCGCGTCAAGGTTCGGGCCGCGGTGATTAATCAACTGGATGTGCTGATGCGCTCGGGACAAGTGCGCCACATCTACCCACCTTGGTTTCCTGACGTGCTCGGCTTCTCGGTCGCCGGCACCGTTGACGCGCTCGGTCGCGGCGTCACAATCAGAACGGTGGGTGAAGCGGTCTACGGAATCAGCGACCCCATCAAGCGCCACGGCTATGCCGAATACCTTGTCGGGGCGGCGAGCAATTTCCACCCCAAGCCGTTCTCCATGGATTTTGCCGCAGCAGCAGCGGCTCCCCCCATCTTCGCGACGGCTTACGGTGCGCTGTTCTTGCGGACTGGCCTGCGAGCCGGACAGACGGTTCTCATTCACGGTGGTTCGGGGGCGGTCGGAAGCTGCGCGGTGCAACTGGCCAAACAAGCGGGCGCTCATGTCATCGCGACCGCCTCCGCAAAGAATGTCGAACGTGTTCGATGTTTGGGGGCCGACGTCGTGGTCGACTATCGGACACAGAGGTTCGAGGATTTCGCTCATGACCTGGATGTCGTCCTCGACACCGTCGGCGGAGAAACGCGCGATCGTTCGTGGCCGCTGATCCGTAAAGGGGGAGTGCTGGCCACCTTGGTGCCGCCGCCGATAGACCCCGCGATTGCCAAACAGTATGGGGTTCAGGCTTTCATGGTGCACGGCCACCCCAATATCGGTGAGATCATGCCGGAAATGACCCGTCGCCTTGAGACAGCCGAACTCATCCTGCCCGAGATCTCAGGCATCTTCTCGCTGGAGCAAGCTGCCGAAGCCCACGCCGCGGTCGAGAACGATGCACCGCAGGGACGGATCGTTCTCGTCGTCCCGGATTAAGCAAACCGCAATATGCTCAGCGACATGGCACAACCGATTCCCTCTCATTGACTCCGGCGGCCACCGGGCCGTCGGATTCATCCTCGAGCGCAGCCGGTAGCTCGTCCGGACAAGCCCTGAGTTGTGGGGTCTCACTGGCAACGAATCGCTAAGCAAGTGCCGTATCAACCACATTGCCATGTATCAAGCGCGTTGATATGATTGCTCATGACGACTGCGCCTGTGGCTAGTCGTCATCACACGGAAGGAAGACAGTTATGGTTTATGGCGGATTCTCCGGCGGGCCCGGCTTCGGTTTCGGTGGAGCTGACTTTGGTGGACCTGGTTTTGGTGGGCCTGGCTTTGGTGGGTCCGGCTTCGGGCCTGATTTTGGTGGGCCTGGTTTTGGTGGCCCCGGCTTTGGTGGGCCCCGTTTTGGACGTGGCTTCGGCGGGCGTCGCTTCTTCCTCAAGCGGGCAGCCTTCGGCACGCTGGCGTTGCTGCTTGACGGCCCGGCTGATGCCGCGCAGATAGTGCAGCGCACCTCCGAGGCAACCGATGGCGCCTTCACCCCGCCGCAGGAAGTCGCTGAGCTCGCCATCGGGCTGCTCGCCGGTCGCGGCTTGGTGACGGTTGATAACGGCGTGGCGACGCTGACCGAGCTCGGGAAGAACATGCTGGCATGGCGGGGCGTGAGCAGCGAGACCGCCCACGCCTTCTTTGCCCGGGCCGCCCAGTTCGGCGACGTCATCAAGATCCGCTGGGGGCTTTTCGAACTCGCCGGACTGGCGCGAAGAATCGCCTGGTCTGGCACCGATGAGCAAAAAGCAAAGCTCGCTGATGCCAGAGCCAAGGTCTTAGCCGCGGTCACCGAGGCCACGAAGACGCTGCACCGCACACTCGCCGAGAGCTAAGCGCACCGGCCACCAGCGCGGTGGTGATCTGCCGCCATGCCTCGTCTCCTTCCGCCTTGGTTGCGGTATCGCTAGACTTTCCGCAGTTCGAATACGGGGATGATGCGGTCGGTCTTCGACTGGTAATCGCCAAAACCCGGAGCTCTTTTTACGACATGGTCGAAGGCGGCGTCGCGCTCCGCACGCGGTAGCTCGTGGGCTTCGACATCGTAGGAGTCGGTGCCGATTTCGATATGTGCCCGCGAATGAGCGCGCAGGTTGTGCACCCAGGCCGGGTTCACGTCAGCACCCGCATAGGAACCGACGATCATCAGCTTGCCGTCGAACCGGAAGCACATCACGGGGTTGACGCGCTGTTGCCCCGATTTCGCACCGGTGGTGTGCAGCAGCAGCAAGGTCGCGTCTTTGAAGGGGCCACCGACCTTTCCGCCGTTTGCGCGGAACTCTTCAATGATCGTGGGGTTCATTGACGTATCGGGTAGAGCATTCATTTCTGTCCTCCAACTTGGGTCGCTGTCGTGCAACCGCCGCTGGTCCGTCATCGCTCGGGCTTGCGGGCGCTGAGCAAAAACCCTGGCATGACGAAGCGGCCGTCTTCGTCGCGTTCGGCGTTGCGTAACGCGCCGCCAGTAAAGTCCACGGCGGTGTCTTTGCCGTAGAGCTTGGCGGGGCGGATGTCGACGACGTCCCACAGTGTCGAGACTGAGTCGCGTAACTCTTCCTCGGTTAAGCCGCGCGGCCCGGGCCGGTCCCCAGCGTCCTCATCGCCGAATGCCCCTGCGGCGAAGGCCAGAATGTACAGCGATGCTCCCGGCGCGGCGGCCCGAAAGATCGATTGCAGGTAATCCTGGCGCCTTTCCGGCGGCAGCGAGTGAAAGAGTCCGCTGTCGAGGATCGTGGCGAACCGGCCGTCATATCCGCGGAAGGAAGTGACGTCGGTCTGCTCGAATGCCGCGGTGGTCAGGCCTTGCTCGGCGGCCGCTGCGGCCGCGGCCGCCACCGCGGTGGGGCTGGCGTCCAGTCCCACCACGCGGTAGCCCCGCGCGGCAAGAGCCAGCGACAATGCTGCGTGGCCGCAGCCGGCGTCGAGAACTTCGCTGCGAACCTTGCCTTGGTCGATCAGTGCCGCGAGCTCTGGCTGTGGGCGGCCGATGCTCCACGGGGGTGGCGCGTCTTGCCGGTAGGCGGCGTCCCAATCCATACCTGGCCGAGTCACGTATCCTCCTCGTTCGTCGAGGACTTTTGATGACCGCCATTGTGCGCGCACCGGCCGGACAACCGTTCAGGGACAACGCAGACCGGCGGCCTGAAAACGTACAACGCATCTGCCCAACGACAGGAAGAGACCATGCAACTGCTTCTGGTCCGGCACGCATTGCCGCTCCGTAGCGAACCCGGCCAAGGATCCGACCCCGATCTCTCCGACGCGGGATCCGTCCAGGCCGCCCGCCTGCCCGGGGCACTGGCCAGATTTCCCATCTCGCGGGTGGTAAGCAGCCCACAGCGTCGCGCCATTCAAACCGCGGAGCCAGTCGCGGCCGCGCGCGACCTGCCGGTCCAAATCGACGACCGGTTCGCCGAATACGACCGCGACCTGCCGTTGTATATCCCAATCGAGCAGATACGTGACGAAAACCAGCAGGAGTGGACCCGGATGGCGCAAGGCCACCTGCCCAGCTCGGTCGACGAAGCCGGCTTCCGCATGAGAGTTGGTGCCGCAGTCGACCACGTCGTGAGCGCGGCCAATCCCGAAGACACCGTCGCGGTATTCAGCCACGGCGGCGTGATCAACGTGGTGCTGCACGAAATTCTCGGGACCAAGCGCCTGCTGTCGTTTCCGATCGACTACGCATCGGTGACTCGCCTGCTGTTCTCCCGATCCGGTCAAGCCACCGTGGCAGCAGTCAACGGCACCGAACACGTGTGGGATCTGCTGCCCCGCAACCAGCGCTGGTAGCGGTCGCTATTGCCGCGCCGCGGCGTGCCTTTTGGCCACACGGCGCAACTGGTAGATCCGTAGGGTGCCGGCCGTCACCGTGATCAGCCCGCCGGACACCGCCGCCAGCAGGATGGCCACTCCCAGGGGCAGGCTCCAGTGGAAGCCAAGGAATGCCAAGTCCGCGGACTTGGTGTTCTGGGTGATGAAGATCAGCAGCACGATGAGAATCAGCATGCCGACCGCTAACGCCGACCACAGGGCGGCGGCACGGGTGAAGACGACCGATTCCTGTGTCGGCGCTGCCGCGCCAGCCGGAGCCACTTGATCAGAAGATGCCGTCGTTGGAGCTCGCTTTTCGGGCGATGCAGAGGGATCGCTGCTCATAATGTCATTTTGCCCTTTCCTGAGCAGAAAGAAACCAAACCGCGCCGGAAATGGAACCATTTGGGAAACGCGGCGCACACCGAACCAACTCTGCTTTGCATACGTTGTGGCGATAGTGTCGGCTGCTATGAGCATGCTGCGACGCCACGCGCGCAGCGCGACGACGGTATTCGCCGCGACAGTTTGGCTCGTCGCTGCCTGTGGTAGTCCTAATCCGCTCGGCGGCGTATCGACCAGCATGAAGTCCATTGTTGTCGGCTCCGCCGACTTTCCGGAATCCGAAGTCGTCGCCGAAATCTATGCACAGGCTTTGCAGGCCAATGGTTTCCAAGTTGGTCGGCGGTTGGGTATCGGAAGCCGCGAGACCTATGTCCCGGCGTTGAAGGATCACTCGATTGACTTGGTCCCCGAGTACATCGGCAACCTGCTGCTTTACTTTCAACCGGACGCCACGGTCACGCTGCTCGATGCCGTCGAGTTGGAGTTGTATAAGCGGTTGCCCGGTGACCTGTCGATTCTTACGCCGTCACCGGCCTCAGACACCGATACGGTCACTGTCACCGCGGCCACCGCTATGAACTGGAACCTGAAAACCATCGCCGACCTGGCGGCCCATTCCGCGGACGTGAAGTTCGCCGCTCCGTCGGCTTTCCAGAGCCGGCCGTCGGGGCTGGCCGGGCTGCGGCAGAAGTACGGTCTCGACATCAGCCCTGGGAACTTCGTCGCCATTAATGACGGCGGCGGTCCGGTGACCGTGCGGGCATTAGTGGACGGGACGGTCACTGCCGCCAACGTCTTCAGCACTTCACCAGCCATTCCGGTGAACCACTTGGTCGCACTCGAGGATCCCGAGCACAACTTTCTGGCAGGCAACATTGTGCCGCTGGTGAATTCGCAAAAGAAATCGGATCAGCTGAAAAATGTGCTGGACGCCGTTTCGGCGAAGCTCACTACACCCGGTCTGGCCGAGCTCAATGCTTCGGTGTCCGGCAACTCGGGGATCGACCCTGACCAGGCAGCACGCAACTGGGTGCGGGACAACGGCTTTGACCACCCGATGAGAACTTGAAGTGGCCATGAGGTTAAGAACGGGCTCAATTTGATCAGCTTCGACAAGGCCACCAAGGTGTATGCCGACGGCAGCGTCGCCGTCGACCATTTGAGTTTGGACGTACCGAGTGGCGCGTTGACCGTCTTTGTCGGGCCGTCCGGCTGCGGCAAAACTACGTCGATGCGGATGATCAACCGGATGGTTGAGCCGACCTCGGGGACCGTGAGAGTCGACGGTGCGGACGTGTCCACGGTTGACCCGGTGAAGCTGCGCCTCGGAATCGGCTACGTGATCCAGAATGCCGGCTTGATGCCGCATCAGCGGGTGATCGACAACGTGGCGACGGTACCCGTGCTCAAGGGCCAAACCCGACGGTCCGCCCGTCAGGCCGCTTACCGCGTCCTCGAACGAGTCGGGCTCGACCTGAAGCTCGCCACCCGCTACCCCGCGCAGCTCTCCGGCGGGGAGCAACAGCGCGTCGGCGTAGCGCGGGCACTGGCTGCCGACCCACCGATTCTACTGATGGATGAGCCGTTCTCGGCGGTGGACCCGGTGGTCCGGAGGGAACTGCAGCGCCAAATACTGCGCCTGCAAGCCGAATTGCACAAGACCATCGTGTTCGTCACGCACGATATCGACGAGGCAGTCCGGCTGGCGGATTACATCGCGGTGTTCGGTCCGGGCGGTTCGCTGCAACAGTACGACGAAGCCGCACATCTGTTGTCACACCCGGCCAACGATTTCGTGACCAACTTCGTCGGCCTCGGCCGCGGCTATCGGTGGCTGCAGCGCCTCGACTTGACTGGGTTGCCGCTGCACGACATTCAGCTCATCTGCGAGTCTGATGTCTTGGCTGCCGGCGACGCGCCACTTCAGCACGGCTGGGCACTGGTGGTCGATCATGACGACGCGCCGTTGGGTTGGATCGACGCCGACGGCGCGCGGCGACACCGGGGCGGCGCACCGTTGCAGAACTGCCTGGGCGCTGTCGGATCACTGCTCCGCCCGGACGGCAACCTGAGCCAGGCGCTGGATACGGCGCTGTCGTCGCCATCGGCCATGGGTGTCGCCGTCGACAGTAGCGGCAAAGTCATCGGCGGAGTGCTGGCGACCGACGTGTTGGCCGCGCTGGATTCTCAGCGGCAGGCCTGAGCGTGCACTATCTGCTGACACACCAGAGCGCCGCCTGGGCGCTGACGGTAATCCATCTGCGGCTGTCCTTGCTGCCAGTGCTGATTGGTCTGGCGATCGCCTTGCCGCTCGGTGTGCTGGTGCAGCGCACAACGATGCTGCGACGGCTGACGACCGTGACCGGCAGCGTCGTGTTCACCATCCCGTCGCTGGCTTTATTCGTTGTGCTGCCGCTGATTATCCCGACCCGAATCCTCGACGAGGCCAACGTCATCATCGCGCTGACCCTCTACACCACAGCGCTGCTCGTGCGAGCGGTCCCCGAGGCGCTGGACGCTGTACCGGCGCAGGTGCGCGACGCTGCCACCGCTGTCGGGTATGGGCCGATCGCACGCGTGCTGAAAGTTGAGCTGCCGCTGTCGGTTCCGGTGCTGGTCGCCAGCCTGCGAGTCGTCGTGGTGACCAATATCTCAATGGTCGCTGTGGGTTCGGTGATCGGTATCGGCGGTCTGGGCACTTGGTTCACGGACGGCTACCAGGCCGACAAAAGCGACGAAATAGTCGCCGGCATCATCGCCGTCTTTATTTTGGCGATCGTCATCGACATGCTGATCATGCTGGCCGGCAGGCTAGCCACCCCGTGGGAACGCAAGCCACAAACCGGCCGTCGGCTGCGCCTGCTGAGAGCGCCGATAGTTGGTGGCGCGCGATGAACTTTTTGGCTCAGGCATTGTCCTACATCCTCACCGCGGACAATTGGCTGGGACCGGCCGGACTAGCGGCCCGCATTCTCGAGCATTTGCAGTACACGGTGGCGGCCGTCGCCCTGTCGGCGCTGATCGCCATTCCGATCGGACTGATCATCGGGCACACTGGCCGCGGCGTGCTCGTCGTGGTGAGTGCGGTCAACGGTTTACGTGCGCTGCCGACGCTGGGCGTGCTGTTGCTGGCTGTGCTGTGGTGGGGGCTTGGGTTAGTGCCGCCGATAGCGGCGCTGATGCTGTTGGGTATTCCGCCCTTGCTGGCCGGCACCTATGCCGGGATCTCCAATGTCGACGCAGAACTGGTCGACGCCGCGCGCTCGATGGGCATGACTGAGACTCAGGTGTTGCTGCGCGTCGAAGTCCCCAATGCGCTGCCGCTGATCCTGGGCGGACTGCGCACCGCGACGCTGCAGGTAGTCGCCACCGCGACGGTGGCCGCCTACGCCAGTCTCGGCGGCCTCGGCCGCTACCTGATCGACGGCATTAAGGTGCGCCAGTTTCACATCGCTGTGGTCGGCGCGCTGATGGTGGCCGCGTTGGCGCTAATCCTTGACGCGGCGCTGGCATTCGCGGTGTGGCTCTCGGTGCCGGGCACGGGTCGATGGCGTCGGCGCTCGCTGGAGAGCCCGGCAACCCCGCAGCCTGCGGTTCTCGACCGGGCTGCGGAACCACTGCGGGCGCGCCTAGAGTAGACCGGTGAACCCCGTCCAGTCTGGTGCGTCGAAGAACTCGTTCCCCGCGATGCTCACGTGGCGGGCGCCCGACGTCCATCGCATGGAATCGGTGCGGGTCCAGGTGTTCGGCAAGCGGATCAAGGCCAACGGCCGCATTGTGGCCGCCGCCGCTGAAACGCATCCGGCGTTCGGTGCCTACTACGACTTACAGACCGATGAGACCGGCGCCACCAAGCGATTCGGGATAACCGTGACGCTTGCCGAGCGGGAACGTCAGCTCTCGATCGCCCGCGATGAAGAGAACATGTGGCTGGTGACCGACCACCGCGGCGAATCGCGCGCAAGCTACGACGGCGCCCTCGACGTGGACGTCGTCTTCAGTCCGTTCTTCAACACGTTGCCGATCCGGCGGTGCGAACTGCACAAGCGGGCGCACTCGGTCACGTTGCCGATCGTTTATGTGAGTCTGCCCGACATGTCGGTGGCCGCGGCGATGCTCAGTTACAGCAGCGCCGGCCCGGGCAATAGTGAAGGGATCAAGTTGCATTCGCCGGTCGCCGACACCACCGTCACGGTCGACACCGACGGGTTCATCGTGGACTACCCAGGCTTGGCAGAGCGGATCTGATTACGCCCCCGGCCCGGCCGGCGGCGGCCAATTCTTCGCGCCAGTTCTCTGCGCCGACGAAGACTGTGACGATCTCCGGGCGCGAGAAGCTGTCGTAGCGAGTTCGTGCAGCGTGGCCTGTTTCGACGAGTTCGGCCACCGAGTTGTTGTGCGCCAAAGCCTCCCGTGAACGGCTGAGCAGTTCGAGGGCACGGTCCAGAGCCGGCAGCAGCTGGCCGGCGTTGGCTTCGCACATCGCCCGCACCAGATCCGGCGCGCTGCCCGCGACCCGGGTGCCGTCGCGAAAGGAGCCGGCGGCCAGCGCGAAGGCCAGCGGCACCTCGGCGGCGGTTATCGCGAGCGCCTCGGCAAGGAGGTGCGGCAGGTGCGAGATGGCGGCCGCGGCAGCGTCGTGCTCATCGGATTTGGCCGGCACCACGACCGACCCGCAGTCCAGCGCCAGCGTCATCACCATCGTCCACACCTCGGGGTCGACGTGGTCGTCCACGCACACCACCCAAGGCGCCCCGGTGAACAACCGGACGTGGCCGGCCGCCCAACCCGAATGCGCGGTACCGGTCATCGGGTGCCCGCCGACAAAGCGCGCCTGCAGTCCAGCGGCCGTGACTTCATCGAGAACCGCACTTTTGACACTCGTGACGTCGGTCAGCGGACAGTTGGGAGCCGATTCGCAGATCCGCGCCAGCATGCTCGGTAATGCCGGCATGGGCACTGCGAGCACGATCAACGCTTTGCTGTCGGCGGCACGGGTGAGCGCGTCCGTGATCTCGGTAGTGGCGTCGAACCCGTCGAACCGGGCGGCCTGCACACCTTCCACCGACCGGTTGTAGCCGAACACCTCATAACCCGCCGTTGCCGCGGCCCGCATTATCGAGCCGCCGATCAGCCCCAACCCCAGCACGCACACCGGTGTCTTCGCCACACTCCCAGGTTGGCACATTTTCCAGACGGTCCGGTGTCTGATGCCGTGGCCGATTGGCTGGTCAAGGGCCTTGGTCAAGGACTAGCGTAGGCGCCCATGGGAGCACAGCGCGCCTCCGCGCAAGGGCCGTCCACGGACACCCCGGACGGCTTTGGCGTCGCCGTCGTGCGCGAGGACGGCAAATGGCACTGCTCTGCCATGCGTCCGAAAGTGCTGACGAGTTTGGCCGCCGCCGAAACGGAACTACGCGAGTTACGCAGCGCTGGGGCTGTTTTCGGACTGCTCGACATCGACGATGAATTTTTTGTCATCATTCGGCCGGCGCCTTCGGGAACGCGGCTATTGCTGTCGGACGCCACCGCCGCGCTGGATTACGACATTGCTGCCGAAGTGCTGGAGAACTTGGACGCCGAGATCGACGCGGATGATCTCGAGGACGCTGAGCCGTTCGAAGAGGGCGACCTGGGGTTGCTCTCCGACATCGGATTGCCCGATGCGGTGCTGGGCGTCATCCTCGACGAGACCGACTTGTACGCCGACGAGCAGCTGGGCCGCATCGCGCGGGAAATGGGATTCGCCGAGGAACTGTCGGCGGTGCTCGACCGTCTCGGTCGGTGATAGCCGACGAAGACTTGATCCGTGCTGCGCTTGCGGCCGCCGCCAACGCGGGTCCCCGTGACGTGCCGGTGGGCGCAATCGTCTTCGCCGCGGATGGCACGGAGCTGGCACGCGCGGTCAATGCCCGCGAGGCGCTTGGTGACCCCACCGCGCACGCGGAGATACTTGCGCTGCGGGCCGCGGCCAGGGTGCACGGCGACGGCTGGCGGCTGGAGGGAGCCACTCTGGCGGTCACCGTCGAGCCGTGCACGATGTGCGCCGGCGCCGTGGTGCTCGCGCGGGTCGCGCGGCTGGTGTTCGGGGCCTGGGAACCCAAGACCGGAGCAGTCGGCTCGCTATGGGACGTGGTGCGCGACCGCCGCCTCAACCACCGCCCCGCCGTCCGGGGC
>JAFAQO010000197.1 GCA_019246375.1 Mycobacterium sp.
CAGCTTGCTCGCTGCGTTGGAGGAGGTCGAGGCCGCCTACTTCAGCTATCCCGTCGGCGCCGGGCTGACCGAAGCCGCCGGCCTTTTCTCCGCCGCGGGTCGCGAGCGGGACCTACAACGTGTGGTCGACCTGTCGCTGGACGCGGCCTTCCCCGAAAGTCGCAGCCCGCAAGGGCGCGCCGAATGGGTCGCCGAGCGAATCTTCGAGTGGGCCGGATACGGCGGTACTCATCTGAGAGTTGCCGCGTTCTTTATGGAGAACCTGCTGACCTTATACGGCCGCCAGGTCCGTGAACACGGCCAGATCAGAAACTCGTTCGGTGACTTCGCGCCTTCCTGGATCGCCGGCTCAGATGTCGGGGCGATGGCAGCGGCGCTGCTGGCCAACCCAGCGTTAATCACCGATAGGGCCACCGTCGTCGGCGCTGGCCAAAAGGCCAGTCACGCCACCATCGCCGCGATCATCACCAATGCCACCGGTCACGCCGTGCGCTACCAAGCCCTCACACCAGAGGAATGGCGCGAAGAGCTGATCGCGAACGCCGCGGCCGCAGGGCGATCCGATCCGACAGTTGCTGCCCACCAGTCCGCGCAAAGCGTGGCCCTGCGTAGACACAACACCCACCGGGTTAGTGACGACATCGTCCGGCTAACCGGACATCCTCCCATCAGCCTTGAAGACTTCGTCGCGCGAAACCGTCAAACCTTCATGCCGAAAGGTTCTGCAACAGAATAAATTTCTCAGCATCGTCGACGGCAAGAAGATCCGGACAGCCGACGAGTCCGGATAGTGCCGTTCGGCGCCTGCTAGCCGATGTCGGCCCGTGCACGACCGGTGCGTTGATCACGCTGCGCACGCTCGTCGTCCAACAAAACTGAGCTCGGCTTCGCGGCGCTCGGGTAGCCGACGGCTGCCTACAAAACGTGCCCGGAAGGGCCTTTCGTGGATCCGGCCGCAGCTGTCCGTAGCCACAAACTGTAGAGGCCTAAACCGGCATGCGCAGTTGGCCACAGGCAGTTGTGGGCACGCCGGCAAGCCCTGCTTACGGTGTACCTTCCCAATGCCTAGCCAGGGGGGTGCCGGCGAACTTCTCGAGCATCACGCGAGAGAAGGACAGCAGCGCGCTGCGCGGCCGGTGGTTCACCACGATCTGCTGGGTCTGACCGGCGTCGTTGAAGGTCACCACGACGACGACACGGGTGGGCACGCCGCGGACGTCGGTGGTGTACAACTCCAGGAAACCATTGTCACCACAGGGACCGGCATAGCTGAACTGCTGGTTCTCATAGAGCTCTTTCGCAGTGACCACGATTGAACGGACGTCGACCGCGCCGTGCGCGCTGCCGTCCATCGCCGCGGCCTCGAAAGTAACGTTGTCGGCCAAGTTGTCCAGCCACTGCGGGTAGTAGTCATGACCCATGTATGTCATGCCGTCCCTTTCCTTTGGAATCCGGAAATCCGGCAGCGGGCCGGATGTCTGTGTGATATCGCCGTGCTTCGAGAGGACACCTGCTTGCTCAGGTTGGCAAGCGACCATATCGGTTTTTCGGGGTGTCGCGGTCGGTCGGTTCAGTCGCCATTTGTCCTTTGACAGAGATCGAATCGAGATTCGTGACGCTTCTGTATGTCGATGTGGAGGACTCGGGCGGGATGTGGCGGCGGCGCACCGTGGCCCATTGCTCGGCGCTCATCCCAAACTCGATCGTGGCACAGCGTGTTTTTTAGTCCCCGTGCCGGACCCAGGCGAAGATATACAGACTCATCGCTGCAGCCAGTGCGATCAGCACCCACTGCACGATGGCTTGGTCGATCCAGGAGCCGGGTGGTGGGGCGCCGGGAAGGATGTTGCGCAGCGGGACAATGGCGAACAGGTTCGCGGCATACCACGTTGCGAAGGGCGGCAAAAACTTCCTCCTGCCCAAGGCCATCGGAACGGCCACCAACAGCGCCAAGGTAGGCAGGCTGATGAGGACCAGGCAGATTCCCAGGTCGAAGATCAGCGGGCCCTTGGCCCTCCGGAAGGTGACGACGACGCTCGCGTTGTCATGGCCACGTGAGCTGCGGGTCTCGCTGGTGTCGCGAACGCGCCTCAGGCTGGCGTCCCAGCCGTCCAACGATCCGGTTACTTCGACCCGGGCGGGTATCCGTTTACGGTCATCGCCAGATCCGACGAACACATCTGCCGACAGTTCCTCGGTTTTGTAGGAGTCGAATGGCCAGTTACCGGGATCGCCGTGCGCTTCGATCGTGGTGCTGACTTGCGCCGGCGCTTTTCCTTTCGGGTATTCCAGGTCGCCGAGATCGTTAGGTGGATACAAGCGCACGGCAATATCGGTGGTCAGCACATCGGTGCGTTTGTCCGACAGTGAATCGCCGGGATAGACGAGCACGCTCACTGTGAGCCGATTGGCGACGGGCTTCAGCTCTTCCAGGCGCACCTGCACAATGGTTTCCTCGGGCCCGGCCGCGCTCAAGTCCAGCGGAGGGAGCGGGCCCTCTGATTTTTGCAGTAAGTGAACACCGAACAGCGATAGGGCGTACACAGCGACGACAGCCGCGAGAAGGATCACACCGATTGCGGTGCGCGGTTTCTGGGGCTTGTCCGGCGGCGCCGGAGGCGCTGTCGGCGGAGCCTCAGCGGTCATTGGTCGCCGCCGCCGAAAGTCGCAACATTAGGAAAACGGCCTAGTACGCCCACACGCACTGTTTGCCGGTATCGGACCAGAACCCGCTGGTGACATCCAGCCTGGCGGGGCGACACGGGGTCAGGTTAGCGAATACCGGTGCTGACCGCGCGGCGAAATCACCATGCTCCAAGCGACCGGGAAATTCCGTCATCTGCCGGCAATCTGCTGTTAAGAAAGCCAAGCACTGAATGCCGCTCACGCCCGCCGATCTGTAGACGGAATCTACGAAGATCCGATAACACTTAGGCATTCAGCCGGTGGTGGTTTGTATCCCAGCAGTCCGAGCGTGACCGTTCATCTGATATTTGTTTGCGTGCCGGTGCGATAGCTGTATATGTCATATGTGTCGGGTGTCGAGGTCATCACTCTGCAAGGTGTACTTCGTGCTGTTCGTGGTGAGTGTGCCCCAACACCGAGCTCGCCGCCGATGCCGCGGCGAAGTAGATCTTCCAGGGCGACATCGTGGTCGACGAGGAGTCGTCATGAACCTGGCCCACAGCTACGTCGCCGGAGACCGAGTGCACACCCACCATCGCCCGCTCAGGCTGACTTGGCTGCCGCTGGGCCCGAGCGCCCGCAAACGGAGCCCCTCTTGCCTGTCCTTCAAGGAGGCAATCAACGTGAGGCACAACCGACTAGGTGCCGCTATCAGCTTGCTGGCGGCGGGTGCCGTGGTGCTGTCTGGATGTACGACCCCTCACACGACCTTGGCCTATGCCAACGAGGCCAGGGTGGATTGCGGCGGCAAGCAGGCCATAACCGCCAGCGGTTCAACCGCGCAAACCAATGCGATGACCCGGTTCGTCAGTGCTTACGAGAAAACCTGCCCCGGCCAGACACTCAACTACACCGCCAACGGCTCGGGCGCCGGAATCATCGAATTCCTCGCCGGCAAGAGCGATTTCGGCGGATCGGATTCACCGCTCAACAGCGACCAGTACGCCACCGCCAAGCAGCGATGCGGCGGCGCCGATGCCTGGAACCTGCCCGTGGTATTCGGCCCGCTCGCCATCACCTACAACCTTCACGACGTCGACTTTTTGGTGCTCGACGCGCCCACGCTGGCCCGCATCTTCAACGGCAGTATCAAGCACTGGGACGACCCGGCCATCTCCGCGCTCAACGCATCCATGCCGTCAGAAGACATCCACGTCATCTACCGCAGCGATGCATCCGGCACCACGGACAACTTCCAGGCTTACCTGCAGGCCGCATCCGGCGGAGCCTGGAATAAGGGCGCGGGCAAGACTTTCCACGGCGGCGTCGGTACCGGCGCCCGGGGCAATCAAGGCACCTCGTCGGCCGTGAGGAACACCGAGGGCGCGATCACTTACAACGAATTGTCATTCGCGCTCGAGCAGGGGCTTTACGCCGCCGAGATCAAAACCCCGGCAAGCCGAAAGTCGTTACGCCCGGTACGGATCGGTACCGACACGGTCGGTAAGACCATCACCGGCGCGAAAATCATCGGCAAAGACAACGACCTCGTGCTCGACATCTCGTCGTTCTACAACCCCACCCAACCCGATGTCTATCCGATCGTCATGGCCACCTACGAGATCGTCTGCGCCAAATACCCCAGCCGGGAGGTCGCCTGGGCGGTCAAGGCGTTCTTGCAGGCGACGCTTGGCCCGGGCCAGGTCGACCTCGACAAAAACGGCTACATACCGCTGCCGCCAGACTTCCAATCAAGAGTCTCCAACGCCGTCGACGCCATCGCCTGAACCGCTAGATTTATCCGCCGCCTTCCGCTTTTCAGGCTGACCTTTCGCTTACACCACTGTGTTTCTGCTGGCCAGAACAGGCCTTGAGCCACCGAATTGGGCTCCTTGGAGTACCTAGTCCGGTGGTTTGGCCCCATCGAAATCAGCGACGCGACCGGCGACGGCGACGGGAGCGCGCCTGGTAGAGAGCGCGCCCGAAGAGATTCGAACTCCCAACCTTCTGATCCGTAGGCACGGGCGGACGGCGTGACGAGGGTTGATCGAAGTCCTGGTGTCGTGTAGCCGGAGGTGTAAGGATGCTCGCCTGTCGTCAGCGTTGTCGTC
>JAFAQO010000009.1 GCA_019246375.1 Mycobacterium sp.
CTGCCGCCCCTACCATCCACAGACCTGCGGCAAGGTAGAACGCTTCCACCAAACCCTCAAAAAATGGCTCACCCACCAGAGGCCAGCCCACACCGTCGCCCAACTACAAGCCCAGCTCGACACCTTCCGCGCCTACTACAACACCGGGCGCCCGCACCGCGCGCTGGGCCGTCGCACCCCACAGCAGGCCTACCTCGCCCGACCCAAAGCAATCCCGACCGGCACCCCACTGCACGCCGGCGCCTACCGCATCCGCCACGACCGCATCGACAGCAACGGCAAGCTCACTTTGCGCCACAACAGCCGCCTACACCACATCGGGATGGGCCGCAGACACGCCGGCACAAACGTCCTGGTCCTAATTCACGACCTACACATCCGGGTCGTGACCACCGACGGACAACTCCTGCGAGAACTTCGCCTCAACCCGACCAAGGACTACCAACCACAAACAAAACCGTGAACGATGTCCCAAGACACATGTGCACGATGTCCCGAGACATCGCAGGGGTGTCCGAGGGGGGACTTGAACCCCCACGCCCATTAATAGGGCACTAGCACCTCAAGCTAGCGCGTCTGCCATTCCGCCACTCGGACCCGAAGCAATCAATTGGCAGCTAAGGCTATCGGATTGGCCGCTACCGACCCAAACATAGCTCGGCGACGATGCAGGCCGCGAAACGGCCTGAGGAGGAGCTGAGCAATCAGGCTCAGCTCGGCGACGATGCAGGCCGCGAAACGGCCTGAGGAGGAGCTGAGCAATCCCAGTGAGCTCGGCGACGATGCAGTTCGGCTTCGCAATGGTAGGAAAGGTGACTGTGACGGTTCCAAGCGGCGTTCCGGTCGACGAGGTGGTGAGCGTCGTCAGCAGGCTGATCCGCTTCGACACCACCAACACAGGTGACCCGGAAACCACCAAAGGGGAGGCAGAGTGCGCGCAGTGGGTCGCCGGCCAGCTTGAAGAGGCCGGCTACCAGCCCGAATACCTCGAGTCGGGGGCGCCCGGGCGAGCCAACGTGTTCGCCCGCCTGCCCGGCGCGGACCGTTCCCGTGGTGCGCTCCTGATCCACGGTCATCTCGACGTCGTCCCCGCGCTGGCCGCCGACTGGAGTGTGCACCCGTTCTCCGGCGCCATCGAAGACGGCTATGTCTGGGGCCGCGGCGCGGTCGACATGAAAAACATGGTCGGCATGATGATCGTCGTGGCCCGGCATTTCCGGCGGGCCCGCATCGTGCCGCCGCGCGACCTGGTGTTCGCGTTCGTCGCCGACGAAGAGCACGGCGGCAGATATGGGTCGCACTGGCTGGTAGACAACCGGCCCGATCTCTTTGACGGTGTCACCGAAGCGATCGGCGAGGTCGGCGGCTTCTCGCTCACTGTCCCGCACCGGGACGGCGGTGAACGCCGCCTCTACCTGATCGAGACGGCCGAGAAGGGCCTCCAGTGGATGCGGCTGACCGCACAGGGACGGGCAGGCCACGGCTCGATGGTGCACGACCACAACGCGGTCACCTCCGTCGCCGAGGCAGTTGCCCGGCTGGGGCGACATCAGTTTCCGTTGGTATTCACCGACACCGTCATGCAGTTTCTGGTCGCGGTCGCCGAGGAGACCGGCCACACCTTCGACGCCGATTCGCCCGACGTCGAGGGAACGATCGACAAGCTGGGCCCAATAGCCCGCATCGTGAAGGCCACCCTGCGCGATACCGCCAACCCGACGATGCTCAACGCCGGATACAAGGCCAACGTCGTTCCCGCAATGGCGGAAGCAATAGTGGATTGCCGCGTGCTTCCGGGCCGGCAAGAGGCGTTCGAGGCCGAGGTCGACGAACTGATCGGTCCCGAGGTGACCCGGGAGTGGATCAGGGATCTGCCGTCATACGAGACCGGCTTCGACGGCGATTTGGTCGACGCCATGAACGCTGCACTGCTGGCGGTGGACCCAGACGCCCGGACCGTGCCCTATATGCTCTCCGGTGGAACCGACGCAAAAGCCTTCGCGCGCTTGGGTATTCGCTGCTTCGGTTTCATCCCGCTGCGGCTGCCGCCGGAACTCGACTTTTCGGCGTTGTTCCACGGCGTGGATGAACGGGTACCCGTCGACGCGCTGAAGTTCGGCACCCAGGTGCTGGCACACTTTTTGACACACTGCTAGTGGTGGCCGACACACTGCCAGTTGGCCCGCAAGCGCGGCGAAGCCGGCCGATCACACGAGAGGACTGACCATGATCGCACCGCCCGACCCCTATGCCCGGCTGCCCAAGCTGCCGTCATTTCAGCTGACGTCGGCGTCGATCACTGACGGACAGCCACTGGCCACTGCCCAGATCAGCGGCATCATGGGCGCCGGCGGCGAGGACATCAGCCCGCAGCTGAGCTGGTCACGTTTTCCGGAGGAGACGCGAAGCTTCTCAGTCACCGTCTACGACCCCGATGCCCCGACGCTCTCCGGGTTCTGGCATTGGGCAGTGGCCAACATTCCCGCGGATGTCACCGAATTGCCCGACGGCGTGGGTGATGGCCGGGAGCTGCCGGGCGGCGCGCTGACGCTGCGAAACGACGCCGCTATGCGCCGCTACGTCGGCGCGGCGCCGCCGCCGGGCCACGGCCCACACCGGTATTACGTGACGGTCCATGCCGTCGACGTTGACAAACTTGATCTCCCCGAGGACGCCACTCCGGCGTTTCTCGGATTCAACCTGTTTCAGCACGCGATCGCGCGCGCGGTGCTCTACGGCACGTACGAGCAGCGGTAATCCCCGCGGTCCATGCACCCACGTACGGAAGCGATATCGCATGCGCTATCGCTTCTGGAAGGTGCCTAGTGGTGCGTCCACGGTGCTGAAGTGGCCCGTGTGATTTCCGAGCAGAGCTAACCGGACGGTGCTTCCCGTTTGCCGGTTGCCGAGCCGACGGCCTCGCTCAGTGAGGCGAACCCGCCGTCGTGGAGCCGACGGGCGATGCCGTCGTGAATATGCTTGGCCCACAAGCCTCCTCCGTAAACGAAGCCGGTGTAGCCCTG
>JAFAQO010000357.1 GCA_019246375.1 Mycobacterium sp.
TGTGCGCGCGTTCGCAGAGGAGGCGTCAAAGTGAGCACACGAGCCGAGGTCTGTGTGGTAGCCTGCGCCGAGCTATTCAGAGACGCAGGCGAAATCATGGTCAGCCCGATGACCACCATGGCCTCGGTCGGGGCGCGGCTGGCGCGATTGACCTTCTCCCCCGATATCCTGCTCACCGACGGTGAGGCGCAGCTGCTGGCAGACACCCCGGCGCTGGGCGCAGCGGGAGGCATCGAGGGCTGGATGCCGTTCGGCCGGGTGTTCGAGACGCTGGCCTGGGGGCGGCGGCATGTGGTGATGGGCGCCAATCAGGTTGACCGCTACGGCAATCAGAACCTGTCCGCGTTCGGGCCACTGCAGCATCCGACCCGACAGATGTTCGGTGTTCGCGGCGCTCCCGGCAACACCATCAACCACGCCACGAGCTACTGGGTGGGCAACCACTCCAGGCGGGTGTTCTGCGATGCCGTCGACGTGGTCTGCGGTATCGGCTGGGACAAGGTGGACTCCGACAACCCGGCGTTCCGGTTCGCCAACACATACCGTGTGGTATCCAATCTCGGGGTCTTCGACTTCGGCGGGCCGGAGCACACGATGCAGGCACTGACGCTGCACCCGGGCGTTTCACCCGACGACGTCCGGCAGGCCACCTCGTTCGATGTGCACGGTGTCGATGAGGCGGAAGAGACCAGGCTGCCCACCGACGACGAACTCCGCTTGATCCGCGAGGTCGTTGACCCTAAGGCATTGCGCGACCGAGAGATACGTTCATGAGATTGCGCACACCGCTGACCGAGCTAATCGGTATCGAGCACCCGGTGGTGCAAACCGGAATGGGATGGGTTGCCGGCGCCCGGCTGGTTTCGGCAACCGCAAACGCCGGCGGACTCGGCATTTTGGCGTCGGCCACGATGACTCTGGACGAACTGGCTACCGCGATCGAAAAGGTCAAGGCGGCCACCGACAAGCCATTCGGTGTCAACATCCGCGCCGACACCGGCGACGCCGCCGACCGGGTGGACCTGATGATCCGCGAAGGCGTCAAGGTCGCGTCATTCGCATTGGCGCCCAAGCAAGAGTTGATTAGCAGGTTGAAAGATGCCGGCGCGGTGGTGATTCCGTCGGTCGGTCTTGCTAAGCATGCCCGCAAGGTGGCCTCGTGGGGCGCCGATGCGGTCATCGTGCAGGGTGGTGAAGGTGGTGGACACACCGGGCCGATCGCCACCACGCTGCTGTTGCCGTCGGTGCTTGATGCCGTGAGCATCCCGGTCATCGCCGCGGGCGGCTTCTTTGACGGCCGCGGGCTGGCCGCCGCGTTGTCTTACGGCGCAGCCGGGGTGGCGATGGGCACCCGGTTCCTGCTCACCTCGGATTCCACCGTGCCCGATGCGGTCAAGCGGCGCTACTTGGAGGCGGCGCTCGACGGCACTGTTGTCACCACCCGGGTCGACGGTATGCCGCACCGCGTGTTGCGGACCGGGCTCGTCGAGAAGCTGGAAAGTAGTTCGCGGGTGCGAGGTTTCACCGCGGCGGTACGCAACGCCACCAAGTTCAAGAAAATGTCACAGATGAGCTGGCGGTCGATGATCAGCGATGGCTTAGCGATGCGCCACGGAAAGGATCTGACCTGGTCGCAGGTCGTGATGGCGGCCAACACGCCGATGCTGCTGAAAGCCGGCCTGGTCGAGGGCAACACCGAGGCCGGGGTACTGGCGTCCGGCCAAGTAGCGGGCATCCTGGAGGACCTGCCGTCATGCGCGGAGCTGATCGAGACCATCGTCAGCGACGCCGTCAAACATTTGCAAGCGGCCTCTGCGCTGGTCGAGTAGGCCACTGTGAACCGGGCAACGGGACATGCCGAAGATCCGTCGTACGGTTCACAATCGAAAGCTAGCTGGTCCAGCCCGCGGCGCTCATTGCCGCGACTACTCGGGCAATGAACGTGCCCTGCCGGTATCGAAGCAGATCGCTGGTTGCCCGGACAATCGTCCACCCCAGATCAAGCAAAGCGGTGTACCGGTCGATGTCGCGGTCGCGCTGGGCACGATCTGTCCAGTGCTGCGGGCCGACCAATCGCGTTCGTGTCTCCTGCGGAGATTCTGCACCACCATCGACAAGCGGCAATATCCGTCGGAGCCGAGTCAGACCGCGGACACCGGAATGTTGGGCCATGACGACCGCGACCTCATTGATCTTGACATCGGTTACG
>JAFAQO010000628.1 GCA_019246375.1 Mycobacterium sp.
ATCCTCAATTGGGCGCTTACCCATCGCCACCATCCGGAAGGCGGTGGGCTTGAACGGAAGGTACTCGTCTGCGGGCTCCCACACGTTGAGGAACTCGGCGTACCCGCTGTCGGACGCATGCAAAGACACCGGGATGCCGGCGTTGACGCAGGCCTGCCAGAACGGATCGAACTCCTCCAAGCCGAACGAACGGCTGCCGCGGAACCCGGGCACCGGGGCTGGGCGCACGAGCACCGTACGGGCCCCGCGTTCGAGGCACCACTCCAGCTCCTCGAGCGCCCGATCGACAATCGGCAGCGTGATCACCGGTGTGGCAAAGATGCGGCCTTGGTAATCAAACGACCAGGTCTCATGCATCCACCGATTCAGGGCATGGATGACGTCGTGCACGCGCTCGGGGTCGTCCTTCATCCGCTCTTCGACCAGGCTCGCCAACGTCGGGAACATCAGCGCGTAGTCCACACCCAGTTCGTCCATGACTTCCAGACGCGGCCCGGGCTCGCGGAATGCCGGGATCGACTTCATCGGCTCGCCGATCACTTCGCGGTAGGTCTTGCCGCCGCTGCCGTGTCGGTAGTACTCCTCTTGCGCTCCCGGTCGCGCCACCACCTCGAAGGTGGGGTTGGGGATGTAGTCGCTGATGTGGCCGCGCACGACAATCTTAGTGCGGCCGTGAACCTGGACGTAGTCGATCGCGTGCTTGCGATTCTCCGGCAGGAATTTGGTCAGCGCGTCTTGCGTCTCGTAGAAGTGATTGTCCGCATCAAACACCGGGAAGGAAAGGCTGCGCGACGACATGACGACCTCCTACAAGATCTTCGTTGCTGCTGTGCGGAACGATGTTATCAACCACTGAACAGCAGCAACACCGGCCCTCGAAACGGCTTAGGTGGACGGGATTCTGGTAATTAGAGAACAGCGTGCAGCGATAGGAACCGTGACCACCAGCAATCTTTGTCCGGACAATTATTTGCAATTCTTGCGTACGGTGGGCGTACCGTCAGATGTCGGTGCAGCGGTACGCTAGGCCACTGTCAGCTGGGACCGATCGATTCAGGCCTGTCATCGAGCGTCAGGTCAACTGCCGCCGCAGTTCTCGCTTCAGCACCTTGCCGTAGCTGTTCTTCGGTAACTTGTCGACATAGTGGTAACGCTTCGGGCGTTTGAAGCGGGCGATCCGTTGCAGTAAGTGCGCGTCAAGCTCGGCCGAGCTGCTCTCGCCGACGATGAAAGCGACGACGATTTCGCCCCACTCGGCGTCCGGCGCCCCGACTACACACGCTTCCGTCACACCCGGGTGCTCGAGCAGCGCCTCCTCCACCTCCCGGGGATAGATGTTGGTGCCACCGCTGATCACGACATCCTTGGAACGGTCGCGGAGCGTCAGGTATCCGCGCTCGTCGAGGGAACCCATGTCACCGGTACGGAGCCAGCCCTCTTGCAACGTGGCGCGAGTGGCTGCAGCATCGTTCCAGTAACCGGACATGACAACGTCGCCGCGGCAGACGATCTCACCGATTTCGCGGGTGGCCGCCCTGGTGCCGTCGTCGCGCAACACGGCGACTTCCATACCCGACCGCGCGTAGCCGACCGAACCCAGCACTGCATCGTCAGCCCCGTGATGGTCAGCGCGGCGCAGACCGGTGATGGTCATGGGCGACTCGCCCTGGCCGTAAATCTGTGCGAAGACTGGTCCAAATGCCGCCAGCGCCTTCTTGATGCACTCGACATACATCGGGCCGCCGCCGTAGATGATCGTCCGCAGCTGGCGTGGGCGCGCACGGCCGGTTTCGACTACCCGCTGCACCATTGTCGGAGCGAGGAAGGCGCTGGACCCCGGGTGATGGTCACACAGATCAAGAAATTCGGCCGGGTCAAATCCGCCGCTTGCCGGCACCACCTGACGGGCGCCGCGCAAGACGTAGGCGGGGATGTAGAGACCCGAGCCGTGCGACATGGGCGCGGCATGCACCAGGCTGCATTCTTCGTCGGGTGCGTCGATGTCGGCGAGATGGGCGATCGTCATGGCCGTCAGGTTGCGATGCGTGAGCATGGCGCCCTTGGCCCGGCCCGTCGTCCCGCTGGTGTAAAAGAGCCACGCCAGGGTCGACGGGTCCGTGCTCGGTGTCGCCGCAGGCGCAGCGCTCAGCCGCCGCGAGTAGCTTTCTGCGCCAAGGGTTTCTATCGGGACACCACCGGCCGACACGAGCTTCGCCGCGATCGCCGCCGAGGCGAAAACCTGTGCGGCGCCGGCATCTTCGAGGATCTGCACGATCTCACGGGGGTGCAGCTTGTAATTGACCGGAACCGCCACGCATTCCGCTGCCCAGATGGCGAAAAGCAGTTCGACGATCTCCGGACGGTTCTCACTAGCGATCGCTATCCGCGCACCGGCCGGGCATTGATGGCGAATCGAGCTTGTCAAGCGTAACGAGCGTTCGCGCAGCGCTCGCCACGTACAGAAACGATGCTCGCCATGGTAAACCGCGCCACGATCCGGAAGCCGCAAGGCGGTTTGGTCCAGCAGCGCAAACAGGTTCACCGGGCGGTCCACTTTGAGGTGAGCGCGAAATCCGACAGATATTTCGTGGAACTCCAGCCGCCGTCGACCACGATGGTCTGGCCGTTGATGAAGCTGCCGCCGGGCGAGCACAGGAACGCGACGGTGCATGCAACATCATCGACGGTGCCCAGCCGCTGATGTGGTGTCATCTCCGTGTTGAGTCTGCGGAAGCGCTCGTCCTGTAGCCGATGTTTTGTCATCGCGGTCTGGATCACCCCGGGGGCTACCGCGTTGCAGCGGATTCCCTGTGATCCGTATTGGCAGGCGATGTGGGTAGTCAGCGCGGTCAGCCCGCCTTTGGCGGCGGAGTATGCGCCGCCGCGAAGGCCCCCCACGACGGCGAACGTCGAGGTGATGTTGATGATGGCCGAGCCGGGCCGCATGTGCGGCACTACTTCACGTGACAACCGGAACGGCGCGCGCAGCATCACATTGAGGAAGTGGTCCAGCGCTTCATCGTCGGTTTCGTGCAGCGGTTTGGGATTGCCTACTCCGGCGTTGTTGATCAGGAAGTCGATCTGACCCCAACGTGCAACGGCAGCGTCGACGATCCGCTTGGGTGCCGCGTCGTCGGTGAGATCGACAGCAAGCGTCGCGAGCCGGTCGGAATCGACGGCTTCGACCAACTCAGCAAGCTTGTCCGCGCTTCGTCCGGTCGCCAAAACGGCGATGCCCATTTCGGCAAGCTTCGTCGCGCAACCGAAACCGATGCCTCCGGTCGCCCCGGTTATGATCGCTGTCTGCATATCATCCGTCCGCCTTCGTGAGCGCCGCTTTGATCTGGTGTTTCAATACTTTCCCGGCGTCGTTTCTCGGCAGGTCATCCCAAATAGTCACTTGCTCAGGGGTTTTGAACTTAGCGACGCCCTGAGCCGCGAGGAAGCGGCTCAAGCTCTCGACGTCAGGTCCAGGCAAAGCCGCGGGGACAATCACGGCGCACGCGCGCTCTCCGGTACGGGCGTCGGGCAGACCGACGATGGCGACCTCGGCGATACCGGGATGGCCGATTAAGAGGTCCTCGACTTCCTTTGATGAGATGTTTTCGCCGTTGCGAATGATGATGTCCTTGGCCCGTCCGGTGACGACGAGGTAGTCGTCGTCAACCCACCGCGCGAGATCACCGGTGCGGAAATAACCTTCGGCATCGAAGGATTCATGCTCATCTTCAGGATGCAGATAACCGACCAGCATCTGCGGACCGCGGACACAGATCTCACCGCCGTCGGCCGGTGCGCCAGCATGGTCGTCGAGCTTGATCTCGGCGAGACCGGCGCGCCCGTCGGTGTCTGCCGCATGCTCGGTGTCGCCGACATCGGGCGCACCGACGGTAGTAACCGGCACTTCTGTCGAACCGTATACGCGGGTGACGGCCGCTCGCTCGAAATAGTCCGTCGCGTCGCGGATCAACGATGCCGATACCGACGCGCCGCCGCATATGAATAGCTTCAGATCCGGCAGCGGGGTATCGGCGGCCTTTGCGGCGGCGAGTATCTGCTCCAGGAACGGTGTGGCGGCTGCGATATGGGTGCAGCGTTCGGCCTGCATGAGCCGCACGGCGGCATCAGCATCCCAGCAATCCATCAGAACCGCGGTGGTGCCCAACAGAAGCGGGCATTCGAACGCGTAGATCGATCCGCCGATGTGAGCGATCGGCGAGGGCACCAGGAACGTGTCACCGGGCCGTACCCTCCAGCTGTCCCGAATCTGGCAGATCAACGCATGCATCGAGTTATGGCTGTGCAGAACGCCTTTCGGTCGGCCGGTAGTACCCGAGGTGTAGAGGATCATGCGCACCGCATCCGAATCCAGCGCCGGCAACCCGGTGACGGGCTCCTGCTGCCCGAGCAGGGACGTATAGGGAATGTGGCCGCAACCGGCGTCGCCTCGGACCACCGCAACTTCGGGCGGTGAAGCTATCTCGGCGGTCACCCGGCCCAGCATCGACGCATAGTCGTGCCGGCCGAAACGTGAGGGCACGAAAATCATGCGACTGTCGGCGTCTTCGAGGATGAAGCGCAGCTCGCGATCCCGCAGCGACGGCAGGATAGGGTTGGCAACCATTCCGGCGATCGTCGCGGCCAGATAGATGACAATGGCCTCATGCCAGTTGGGCAGCATGAACGACACCACGCTGCCCACCGGCATTCGGTCGGACAGCGCGTGCGCCAGCGCCGTTGCCCGGTGGTTGAGAGTCCGGCAGTCGAGACGGCATTTCCCGTCGATCGCCACTAACCGTCGCGGCGTGCGCTGCGCGGCCTCGACCAGTGAATCCGCCAGCGTGTCCCCGACCCAGAGCCCGTCTGCATACGCGTCGTCCGCCCGCGCTTGGTCCCAGCGGACCCATCGCCCACCAATCAGCTTCCTGTCCACGTCCCTCGGCATACACCCTTCGGCATCGCGGCGGGCCATCAGCCTAGCCCCGCACCCGTCGCATCGTCATCGAGTGACGGAACCGCGAGGCGGGGTGGGTGTTGATCGTGACCTGGGCGACTCGTTTGTCCGAAGTGGTGTATCCGCGGTGCACCTCGAGCGCGGGTGTACCCGCCTCGACCTTGAGCGCCTCCGCGAGCTCAGAGGAGATCAGCACGGCGGCAATCTCCTGGTGCACTTCCACGATGCTCAGGCCGAAGAGGTCTTCGATCAGCGGGAAGATGGGGCCGGTATGTCGCTGCAACAGTCGACCGACTGCGGCGAACGATCGGTTGATGTAGTACTCGGTACGGCACAGCGGAAACTCTGCACCGTCGGTCTGCCGGAAACCGTGCACGGCCAACCACTCTTCGCCCTTCGCGAGCCCTGTCCGGCCGGCGAGTTCCTCGTCGACGGTCACCATCCTGACCGAATCGATCGCGAACCGTGCGCCGGTCGCGAAAGCAACCAGATCGTTGATCGACACGACGTCTTGAACATAGGAGTCCGACGACAGCCGCGGAACGACGAGGGTGCCCGCCCGGGGTCGCGAAGAGACGAGGTTGTCGTCGCGCAGTCGCCGCAGCGCCTCCCGAACGGTGTAGCGGCTGACCGAAAACCGGTCGCACAGCTCGTGTTCGGTCGGAAGTTGCGATCCGACCGGATACACCCCGTCCACGATTTCCTTGCGTAGCGTTTGTGCGACCTGCAAATAGCGGTGTTCGGCTGGTTGGGTTTCAGGCATGACGGCCCGTGTCTTCCCGGCGGAAAGCGAGCACACTGCCGTCGGCATCAGCCGAGACGTACAGTGTGCCGTCCGGTCCCGCGGCGATACCCGCGAAGGGGCCCTGGGGTCCGGAAAATGGCGGCATCCCCTTCAGCGGTTTGGGAGTCACGCCGGGTGGGGCGCCGACCGGTAGCCCGGACGCAATGACACGGTGGGTCCGGGCTGCCAAATTGAAAGCGATCAACGCCTTGGCCTCAGCGTCGATGACATAGAGCTCGTGCCCGAGCACCAGGATGCCCTGCGGTCGGCCCAAACCGTCGAGCACCGGTTCCGGCCGGCCCGGCATCGTCAGCTTGACCACTCGCCCGGCCCCCGCTTCCGAGACCAGACAGGTGCCGTCGGAAGCGATCGCCACACCGACCGGATCGCGCAGGCCCGAGCCGATCACCTCGACCTCTCCGGGCCGGATCGACAGTACCCGGCCCGTCCCGAGCTCTGAAATCACCACGGCGCCTCCCGGAGCCATGGCCACGCCATAGAGCTGGTCGAATCCGTCGGCCAACACCTCGCTTTCGCTGTCGGCGGGTCGATAGCGTGAGACCTGGCCGACCGACGTGGTGACGACGAACTCGCCCGCTCCAACTGCGGCCACACCACGCAGAAAGCCCGGGTAGCCGGGTGTGAACAACATCCCCACGGTTTGCAGCGTGCCGTCGCGATCCAGCACATAGAAGTAGGTCCCGTCGGCAATGTAGAGGTTGCCATCGGAGTCGACTGCCAGATCCAGCGGCCAGTTCAGGCCACCCGGCAAGACCGTCCTGGTATCCCCGTCACCGAGGATCTCGGTGATCTCGCCGGTGAAGTTGGAGACGAGCAGCCGTTCGCCGACGAACGTCAAGTTGTCCAGGCCGGGGTTGAGGCTGGCCAGCACTACGGACTTGCCGGTGCGCGGATCGATGCGCAACACCTGGCCGCTGTGGACCTGTGTCGAAACAATTCGACCCTCGGCATCGAACTTCACCGCATCGGGCACGCCCAGGCCGGAGGCAACGGTTTCTGGCGTTCCACCATCGGGGTGGACTCGCCAGATCTCGTTGGCGCCCATTACCGGGAAGTACAACAAGCCGTCGGGACCGACCTCCATCGCGTTCGGTGAGGGCACATTGTCGAGCAGCATCCGCGGTGCTCCGCCATTTAGGTCGAGCTCGAGAAGCCGCCCGCCCTCGCGGCATTCGTTGACGAACAACCGACCCTGATGGACGGTGATGCCATTGGCCGAGGGAACGTCGTCGCGCAGCAACCGAATGTGGCCATCGGTGGTGCGCACGCTGACCCGGCCGTCCATCACCTCGGTGGCGTAGAGGTTGCCACGCGAGTCGAAGGCCACATCATCAGGCGCGATGATGTCGCCGCCCTTGGCGCTGATCGTCTCCAACCGTCCGGTCGCGACATCGAGCGCGCTGATCTGGCTGCCGGTGACCTGGGCAATGTAGACGCGGCCGTCCGGACCGGTTCGTAGCCCGTTGGCCCCGAACAACCGGCTCGGCGGCGTGAGCCGCTCAGACGTCCAGCCGTCGGCGACGGCGATCGATGCCCCGGCTGTATAGCGGCCTTCGAGCGGGCCTCGGTGCAGCGACATTGGAGGTGATCTCTCGTAGTAATCCGGTGGCAGCGTTTCAGCTGTGCCCCAACGGGCCAGTCCCGACATGGTGGATGCACACGCTAGCAACCATAGTTGGTCCATACAATAGCCGCGATCCGCCGGAAGTTGTCGTCGCTGACCAAGCTGACTCACACAGGTCTGTCGTTGTTGTTC
>JAFAQO010000728.1 GCA_019246375.1 Mycobacterium sp.
CGGATGCAGACTGTGGCGTTCAACTGGGACGGCTCGCGGATCGTAGCCGTTGGATGGGACGGAGCAATCCGGTTGTGGAACGCGCGCTCTCACCAAACTCTGGCGGTAGCCACCGCGCCGTACAAGTTGTGGTCCGTAGCGTTCAGCCCCGACGGTCGCCACATCGCGACGGGCACGGGCGCGTACGGAGGCGAGCTTCAGCTGTGGGACACCGACACGCTCAAACCCGACGGCGAGCCGTTAATCGGCCACAGCGGATGGCTGCTCTACAGCGTCGGTTTCAGCCCGGACGGTGCGCGCGTCGTGTCCGGAAGCAATGACCATTCGCTTCGGGTCTGGGACATCAAAACCCGCCGGCAGGTCGCGGTGATGTACGGGGACGAAAACAACGTGCTCAGCGTGGCTTTCGCCCACCACCACCCGTGGATTGTTTCCGCAGCCGCCGATGGCAGCGTGCGGCTGTGGAACGCAGACACCTACCAGCCGATCGGAATGCCTTTCCATGGGCATCGCTACATGGTCAATGGCGTGGTCTTCAGTCCCGACGAGACCCGTATCCTGTCCGGCAGCGCGGACGGGGACCTGCGGCTGTGGTCCACGCAAACCGAAGAGACCGAAATCGTCTGCAGTAAGCTCAGTGCCAACATGAGCCATCGACAGTGGCACCAGTGGGTGTCGACGTGGATGCCCTACACTCGGCTGTGCCCAGGTTTGCCCGTGCCGCAGTGAGTGGAACACCCTAATGGGCGGAGGTCTGTTGGCGGAGGTAGGCCTCAATGCCCTTGGTGACCGCGGCGGCGTGGTTTGACCGCCCATCGGGGCTTTCATCCGGGTAGCCTCGGCGCCAGCGGTCGCCGGCACTTCTTTGGGCAAGACGATGCTGTACCGCATCGATCTGTGCCCGCTCTTCTTTAAGCACGCCCGCCACGAAATGAACGGTCAACACTACAAGAGGTTTCAGTCTGTGCTTGGTGATCATCAGGACACCGTGGTCGCGAGTGCGGCTTTGAGGCGCATGGCGCTGTCGTCCGGGACGACGGACGAGTGCCGTCAGAAGGCACGACAGCTGCTGTGAGACAGTACTTTCCAGCGGCCCTGCCTCGACCGTGCGGCAACCGACTCATGCGGTACCAGCTGGCTGATGACCAGTCGGCGCCTAGAGCAGTCTCGGCGATATAAAAGGTGGCTGGGTTTGCCGCGAACGTCCGCGCAAAGAGACGATGGCCGACCGGGAGCGAGACACGATCTTCCGGCCGCGATCGGCCGCATCCTTTTGTGGGCGAAACTGTTTGGCTGGGGCAGCCATCGTTTGGCTCCTGGTTTCGGTTTGACCCGGCGGCTTATTTGGGAAGCGTTCCCCGGTAGAGGTTGCAGCCGGGCCCATGCGCGCCGAGGCCCGCGACCCGGAACAGCCGTCCTGCGTCGGGCTGGCGTGCCAGCGCCTGCCCGTCGAGCTGCTCGCGGCCGGTCGTGACAAACAGCGTGCCACGGTCCGCTCCGCCGAACGCACACGATGTTGCCTGGGCGACCGGAAGTTCAACCGCCCCAAAGAATTTTCCGTCGGGCGAGTAGTGGCGCACCGCCCAGCCGCCGTACACCGCCACCCAGATATCGCCTCGGTCATCGATCGTGAGACCGTCAGGCGCGGGGCCCGGCTGCTCGAACGCCACCAGCGTGCGTCGATTCCGTGGCTCACTGGTGGCCAGGTCGACGTCGAACGCGTACAGGCAGCCGGCACCGCTGTCGTTGAGATACATGACGGCGCCGTCGGGGCTCCAGCCGATGCCGTTGGGGATCGTGAATCCCGTCAGCACGGTGCTGATGCTTCCGTCCAGCTCGAGCCGGTAAAGGGCCCCGACGCCCGGTGACTTGTCATAGGCCATCGTCCCGGCCCAGAACCGCCCGCGCTCGTCGCAGGCACCGTCGTTGAAGCGCACGCCGTTCGGCGCGTCGGTCAGACACGCCAGCTCGGTGACGGTCCCGCTCTCATCGACGAACAAGAAAGCCCGGACAGCCGCCGCCACGTACCCGCCTGCGGCGACCGGCGCCACCACGCCCACGTGGCGGTCCAGCTCGACCGTGTCGATCCGGCCGGCTTGGCCGTCGCCCGTCAGGGTGGCGCGGTGAATTTTGCGCCCGAGAATGTCGACCCACAAAAGCTCTTGGCGTTGCTCATGCCAGCGAGGCCCCTCGCTGAGCAGCCCCGGCTCGGGCGACCAGACGCTGATCTCCGTGTCGCTCATGCGCATAGATCGACTGCGACCTTGACGTCGTCAGGACCCCGGGTGAGCGCTTCGGTCCATCGCTCGAGCGGCACCCGGCGCGAGATCATTGCCGACAACCACGTCGGGTCGGCCGCCGCCAGCGCCGTTACCGCCTGTTCCCAGTGGCGCCGCCCGGCATTGACGGACCCGAACAGCACGACGTTATGCAGCACCATCGCACGGTTCATGACGGTGGTGTCGACATCGGGGACGGGGTCGACGTTCATGATTCCGGTCAGGCACATGATCCCGCCGTTGACCAGCCGGCGGGCGGCCGCCCGGCCCACCGCACCCAGCCCGGTGCACTCGATAACCACCTCCGCGTCCACGTCCACCTCGGCCGCGTCACCGGAGTGGTAATGCGCGCCCAACCCTTCGACCAGGTCGCGCTTGACCCCTGCGGTGGCCAGATCCACCACGTGCATCTCATAGCCGCGCTGCACACCCAAAAGACACGCCAATAGACCGATCGGCCCCGCGCCGCACACCAGCCCTCGACCGCCCAAAAAGAACGCCCGCTCCGAGATCTGCTCGATCTGATCCCATGCCTTGGCCAGCACCGAGGCCGGCTCCAACAGCACACCGAGGTCTCCCAACGTGCGCGGCAGCGAAATCGCAAACTCCGGCTCTACCCGCCACCGTTCGCTGCCATAGCCGTGCCCGCGCACGATCCCACGCTCGGTAAACCGATCGTTGCGGCACATATCCCATTGCCCCGCCGCGCAGGCCGGGCACGGGACCGGGTCAGGCCGGCGCACAATCCCGACGACCAGATCGCCGCGCTCAAACCCAGACCCGACCGGCGCCTCGAGCACCTCACCGAGCCCCTCGTGGCCCAACACCAACCGCGCCTCCCCCGGCGGCGGCTCTCCATAGACTCCCTCGGCGATCTCGCGGTCAGTACCACACACGCCGACCAGCCGCCCCGACACCAACAGATCACCCTGGGTGACCGGCGGCTCATCCAGCGTCTCCACGCCGGCTGTGCCCTTGCGGCCAGGCACAACGGTCATCGCACGCATGACCGCCACCTCATCGCCCCGCGCCGAGAATCACCGCCGGAAGCCCGAACAGAGTCGTCGATATCCGCAGGCACTGCACCAGGGCCTGAGCGGCCGGTATTCATGCCGACAGTTTTTCACGGACTCGGGACCGCCGGGTTGTCTCCGGCAAAAACGTGAGGGCGTCACGATTGTTCTCCGTAACAAGGATCCCGGACTTCGCGCGGCGTTAAGGTGCATCGGTGAGCCAATCGGGTTCTGAATCGGCTCAAGCTGGCGCTGGGTCGGCGGTCGATACCGAACAGCAGCCCACGGAGGCGCGAAAGCCGGACGCCCGCGCGGAAGGGCCGCGTCCCGGGGCGGTCGAACGGCAGTGGTGGCTGCGCCATTACACGTTCACCGGCACCGCGATGGGTCTGGTGTTTCTGTGGTTGTCGATGACTCCGTCGCTGCTGCCACGAGGCCCGCTGTTTCAGGGCCTGGTCAGCGGCGTGTCCGGGGCCATCGGCTACGCCGTGGGCGTGTTCGCGGTGTGGCTGGTGCGGTATATGCGCTCGAAGGACACCAGCCCGCCCGCGCCGCGGACCGCGTGGATCGTGCTCATCGCCGCGGGTGTGGTGGGCACCGTGTTGATGATCGTTTGGTTTCACGTGTGGCAAGACGCCGTGCGCGATCTGGTGGGGGTTCCTCATCTGAAATGGCACGACTACCCGCTGGCGGCGGTGCTGGCGATCGTGGTGTTGTTCGCGCTGGTCGAGATAGGCCAGGCGATCCGACGGCTGATCCTGTTTCTGGTCGGGCGTCTGAACCGCGTTGTGCCGCCGAGGGTTTCAGCAGTGGTCGCGGTGCTGGTGGTGGCCACCGTGATTGTCGGCATCCTCAACGGTGTGGTGCTGCGGTTGACGATGCGCACGCTGAACAACACGTTTGAGACGATCAACAATGAGGAGAGCCCAACCACCCCGCCGCCAACCACGATGCTGCGCTCGGGTGGCCCCGGCTCGCTGGTTTCCTGGGCATCGTTGGGGCATCAAGGCCGCATCTTCGTCGATGGCGGTCCGACCGGCCAGCAGCTGTCGGCGTTCAACGGCGCCCCGGCGCTCGAACCGATCCGTGCCTACGCCGGTTTGGGGTCCGCCAATGGCATCGGGGCCGCCGCCGAGCTGGCCGCCCGGGAACTGGAACGCACCGGCGGGCTGATGCGCAAGGTGGTCGCGGTCGCGACGACGACCGGGACGGGCTGGATCAACGAGGCCGAGGCCGACGCGATCGAGTACATGTTCAACGGCGACACCGCGCTCGTGAGCATGCAGTACTCATTTCTGCCGAGTTGGCTGTCGTTTTTGGTGGATAAGGAAAACGCGCGTCACGCCGGGCAGGCGCTCTTTGAGGCGGTGTCGGCGCGGGTGCGTGCCCTGCCGGAGGGAGCGCGGCCAAAGCTTGTCGTTTTTGGGGAAAGCTTGGGATCCTTCGGCGGCGAGGCGCCGTTTTTGTCGGCCAACAACATCGTCGCGCGCACCGACGGGGCGCTGTTCAGCGGCCCGACCTTCAACAACACCATGTGGAAAGAAGTGACCCGAAGTCGCGATCCGGGCTCGCCGGAGTGGCTGCCGATCTACCAGCAGGGCTCCAACGTCCGCTTTTCGGCCCGCGCCGCGAACCTCGCACGTCCCGAGAATCCCTGGGGCAGAACACGGATCGTCTACCTACAGCACCCATCCGACCCGATTGCGTGGTGGAATACCGCGCTGCTGTTCCGCAAGCCCGACTGGTTGCGCGAGAAGCGCGGCTACGACGTGCTGCCCAGCGTGGAGTGGATCCCGTTCGTGACTTTCCTGCAAGTGTCGGCCGACATGGCCGTCGCCGTCGACGTCCCCGACGGGCACGGACACCGTTACGTCAAAGACGTCGCCAACGCCTGGGCGGCGATCCTCCAACCGCCGGGATGGACAGCGGACAAGACCGACCGGCTTCGTCTGCTGCTACGCGCTAACGAGTGAGCCGATCGCCGCTGTGATCACCTACCGATCGTCTTTGACCACCACTGCCGAGCTGGCGACGCAGCCCCGGGGGTGCTTTAGGCTCGGGGGAATCCCCTTCCAGCACAACCGCGTTGACCCGTTCTCCGCCGGCAGGCGACGGGGAGCTTCAACATGGCGATGACCCGGGGAGCGGAGCGCCGCCGGGTCGATGGCTTCGGCCGGCTCGATTTGGGCTTGCGGCAGGCTAGTGACTGGTATTTGTGGGGACCCTATCTGAGCGAAAGGCAATGGGGCACAGTCCGCGAGGACTACAGCGCCAACGGCGAGGCGTGGAGCTACCTGCCGCACGATCACGCGCGCTCGCGCGCATATCGCTGGGGTGAGGACGGGCTGGCGGGCTTTTGCGACATCGAGCAGCGGCTGTGTTTGGCGCTGACGTTGTGGAACGGGCGCGATCCCATTCTGAAGGAGCGCGCCTTCGGGTTGACCGGGGCGCAGGGCAATCACGGCGAGGACGTTAAGGAGTACTGGTGGTACCTCGACGCTTTGCCCAGCCACGCCTGGAACAGCTGGCGTTACCACTACCCGCAGCGCGAGTTCCCCTACCAGCAACTGCTGGACGAGAATCAGCGGCGCGGCAAATTCGATTTGGAGTACGAGCTGCTCGACACCGGCGTCTTCGACGACGACCGCTACTGGATCGTCGATGTGTCATACGCCAAGGCCGACCCTACGGACGTGCTGATGAGGGTCGGCGTGACCAACGCAGGATCCGATCGCGAACTGCTGCACGTGCTGCCGACCCTGTGGTACCGCAACACCTGGTCCTGGGACGTCGGAATGGCCGCGCCGACGCTGGCTGCCACGCCCGCCGGCACGGTGGCCGTCGAGCACCCCTTCCTTGGTGAGCTCGAGCTGCTGCCTGGGCCGGCCCCGCAGGGCGGCAGCCCGGAGCTGCTGTTTTGCGACAACGAGACCAATGTTGCTCGGCTGTACGGGATCACGGATGCCTCGCGCTGCCCCAAGGACGGGATCAACGACCATGTCGTGTCCGGGGCCGACACCGTCAACCCGCAGCAGCGGGGTACCAAGTGCGCGGCGTGGTACCGGCTCACGGTGGACCCCGGCGCGACCCTCGAGCTGCGGCTGCGGCTGCGTCGCGCCGGCACCGGGCCGGACTCGGCCACGGCGCTGGGCGCGGACTTCACCCGGGTGGTAGACCAGCGGCGCGCCGAGGCGGACGAGTTCTACGCCGAGCTCACCCCGGCCGCGGCGTCGGCCGACGAGGCCGCGGTAATGCGCCAGGCGTTCGCCGGGATGCTGTGGAGCAAGCAGTTCTACTACTACGAGGTGGCCCGCTGGCTCGACGGCGACCCGACCCAGCCGCCACCCCCTGCGCAGCGCAAGTCTGGCCGCAACGCCCGCTGGCGCAACTTCGAGGCGTTCGACGTGATGTCGATGCCCGACACCTGGGAGTACCCGTGGTTTGCCGCGTGGGACATGGCGTTTCACTGCGTCGCGCTGGTGCACGTCGATCCGGCGTTCGCGAAGTACCAGCTGTTGCTGCTGTGCCGCGAATGGTTTCAACACCCCAACGGGGGGCTGCCCGCCTACGAATGGGATTTCTCCGATGTCAACCCGCCGGTGCATGCCTGGGCTGCGCTGGAGGTGTTTGGTATCGACGGGGGCCGCGACTTCGACTTTCTCACCCGGATTTTCGACAAGCTGCTGGTGAACTTCACCTGGTGGGTGAACCGGCAGGACGCCACCGGCTCCAACCTGTTCGAGGGCGGATTCATGGGGCTGGACAACATCGGCCCCCTGGACCGATCCCACCTTCCCGTCCGGGGTGTGCTCAAGCAGTCCGACGCCACCGGGTGGATGGCGGGCTACGCGCTGTCGATGGCCACGATTGCGGCGATACTGCACGAGTCGGGGCAGCGACCCGCGCTCGATTTGGTGCTGAAGTTCCTTGAGCACTTCGCCGGCATCGCCAACGCACTGGAGACGGTGGGCGCCTGGGACGAACGCGACGGCATGTTCTATGACCGCATCGTGCTGCCCGATGGCGAAGCGGTCCCGGTCCGCGTGCGTTCGATGGTTGCCATGATCCCGCTGCTCGCGGTCGCGGTGGTCAGCGAGCAGGCCATCGACGAGTCGTTGGTGACAGGCAAGGGGTTCGCCCACTACCTGCGACACCATGGGCTGGGCGGCACCGAGGACATGGTCGCCGCGGGGATCCTGCGCGGCACGCCCGGCCAGCGGCGGCTACTGGTCGGGGTAACCGACCTCGGGCGGGTCCGTCGGCTCTGGCAAACCATATTCGACCCCGCCGAGTTCCTCTCGCCGCACGGGCTGCGTTCCTTATCGGCCTACCACAGGGACCATCCGTACGTTTTGGACATCGACGGCGTGCGCGCCGGCATCGACTACGAGCCGGCCGAGTCGACCACCGCGATGTTCGGCGGCAACTCCAACTGGCGAGGCCCGGTATGGTTTCCGCTCAACTACCTCGCCGCGACGGCAATCGAGCGCTACCACGAATTCTTCGGCGCCGAACTGACAGTCGAATACCCGACCGGTTCGGGCATCCGCGTCACACTCGACGCGGTCGCCTCCGATCTGTGGGAACGCCTGGTGTCGCTATTCCTTGTCGGCAGGGATGCATCCCGCCCCTGCTTCGGTGGGGTAGAGCGATTCCGGACCGACCCCCGCTGGCGCAACAACTTATTATTTTCCGAGTACTTCCACGGCGATAACGGCGCTGGCCTAGGCGCATCCCATCAAACCGGGTGGACCGGCCTGGTGGCCGACGTGATCCGCCGCCGTCACCGGGCCTACCCCCCGGTATCGCAGGTCATCCAGCAGCTCGTGGAGGGTCAGGAGACCTGATGAGCCCGAAAATCCTGCCCGGCCGCGCCGAACCACTGGGCGCCACACCCAGCGCCGACGGGACGAACTTCGCGGTGGCATCGGGCGGTGATGAGGTCACCCTGTGCCTGTTCGACGCCAAAGGCGCCGAAACCCGATTGGTGCTCCCGGAGCGCGACGGCGACACCTGGCACGGATTCGTGCCCGGCGTGGGACCCGGACAGCCCTACGGTTTCCGGGTCAGCGGACCCTACGATCCCGCGCGCGGCCTGCGTTACAACCCGGCCAAGCTGCTGCTCGACCCCTACGCCCGCGCGATCCACGGTGAGGTGCGATTTGGCCCGGAAGTGCTGGGGCATGCAGCCGATAACCCCGCTGCCCCCAGCCCGCTGGACTCGGCAGCTCATGTGCCGCGCAGCCTGGTGGTAGCGGCGCCGCCACCGGCCGTGCCGGGCCCGGGGTGCGCGCTGGCCGACACGATCATCTATGAAGTACACGTACGCGGGTTCACCGCGGCCCATCCCGGGGTGCCGGCGGATCTGCGCGGCAGCTATGCGGGATTGGCACACGAAGCGGCGCTGGAGCACCTGGTCGGCCTGGGCGCAACGGCGGTGGAGCTGCTGCCGGTCCACCACAGCGTGCCCGAGTCCTTCTTGGTGCAGCGCAGCCTGACCAACTATTGGGGCTACAACACCATCGGGTTCTTCGCGCCCCACGCCGGATACTCCGCGGCGGTGCGCGCCGGTCAACCCGGCGGCCAGGTCGAGGAGTTCCGCACCATGGTCGACACCCTGCACGCCGCGGGGCTGGAGGTGCTGCTGGACGTTGTGTTCAACCACACCGCCGAAGCAGGAGCCGACGGCCCCACCCTGTGCCACCGCGGGTTGGATAACGGCGCCTACTATCGCCTCGACCCGGCCGATCCGAGCCAATACTTCGACACCACGGGGTGCGGCAATTCGGTCAACACGGGACATCCGGTGGCGCTGCGCATGATCACGGACTCGCTGCGGTACTGGGTCAGCGAGATGGGCGTCGACGGGTTCCGCTTCGACCTGGCGCCCACCCTCGGCCGCCAAGAAGGCGGCTTCGACCCGTTCTCGGCGTTTTTCGACATCATCGGCCAGGATCCGGTCATCTCCCAGGTGAAGCTGATCGCCGAACCGTGGGATGTCGGCCAGTTCGACAGCTACGACGTGGGCCGGTTCCCGGCGCACTGGAGCGAGTGGAACGGGCGCTTCCGCGACACCGTACGCGACTGGTGGCGCAGCCACGACGGGCTGCTTGGAGACTTCGCGTCGCGTCTGTGTGCTTCCGCTGACATCTACGGCGACGCCGCCGAGGGGCGCAGGCCGAGCGCGTCGGTCAACTTCATTACGGTCCATGACGGGTTCACGCTGGCCGACCTGGTGTCCTACAACGGCAAGCACAACGAGGCCAACGGCGAAGACAACCGCGACGGCACCGACGACAACAGGTCCTGGAACTGCGGGGTGGAGGGCCCAACCACCGACGCCGATGTGCTGGCGCTGCGGGCCCGGCAAAAACGCACTCTGTTGCTGACGCTGCTGCTGTCGGCGGGTGTCCCGATGCTGCTGGGCGGCGATGAGCTCGGCCGCACCCAAATGGGCAACAACAACGCCTATTGCCAAGACAACGAGATCACCTGGTTCGACTGGTCATCGGTCGACCACGAATTGCTCACGTTCACGAAGGGACTCATCGCGCTGCGCCGTCGGCATCCGGTTTTCCGCAGGCGCCGCTTTTTGACCGGCCCCGCCGCCGCGGATCTACGCTGGTTCACCCCGGCCGGCACCGAGATGACCGACCTGGACTGGACCGACACCGAAGCGCGCGCCGTCGCGCTTTTGATCGACGGCTCAACCGATCCCGACGTGGCGCCAGACGGCACACAACTGGTCGATGACGACTTCCTCATCTTCGTCAACGCCTGGTGGCAGCCGCTGACCTTCCAGATACCAGCGGACGCTTCAGCGCGGCGCTGGGCCATCGTGTGCGACACCTTTGAACCCGCGCGGACGGGCGCGATCGGGGGGCAGGTGGACGTGGGACCGCGCTCGACGGTCGTACTCGCCTCACTGGCTTCGCCCAGCCCCGCTACAGGCGGCGGCGAAGCGTGAGCCCGACGAAAGTGCGGGCGCTTAGAGCCGACGACGTCCTTCGGGGTCGAGCCCAAGCCACGCTATCGCGATACGTGTCGATGAGGGCTTCGATGTGCTGTTGGTAGTGCCGTCAAAATCGGCCGAACGTCGTTTAGGTTTGAAACACTGGTCGAATGACTACTACCCGTCCTGCTCCCAGTCTGGGGCAGCAGTTGTGGATTTCGACCGTGGTCTTCGGCCTCCTGGCCGTAATCCTCGGCGTTGTGATTCTCGCGTGGCCTGGAAAGTCGCTGCTCGTAGCCGCGGTTCTGTTTGGCATATACCTGGTGGTGTCAGGGCTCGTGATGGTATTCCTGGCGTTTAGCCTGCCGCTCGCGGGCGGGGGGAGCCGGTTCCTGCACTTCCTAGCCGGCGCCGCTTCGATCGTCCTCGGCGTTCTGGCGTTTCGCCACTTCGGTGAGGGTTACGCGATCCTTTTGCTTGCGATTTGGGTTGCGGTCGGATTTATATTCCGGGGGGTGTCATCGGTGGCGGCCGCGATCAGCCATCAAGGGTTTCCAGGCCGGGGTTGGGCAATTTTCTTCGGAGTGATCAGCCTGATCGCCGGACTCGTGGTTCTGGCGTACCCATTCACTTCGATCGTCACGTTGATGTTGGTTGCCGGAGTCTGGCTGGTCGTTCTGGGGGTCGCCGAAGTCGTCGCAGGGATCACCATGCGCAGGGACCTGAGCAAGCTCGAGAAAGCGCGGACCGCCGCCGTGCCGCCTGGTGCGGGCGCGCCGCTCGCCTGAGAATGCGCCGACGCTGCTCGGCTGTTGTTCCGTGCAGGCGCCAGCCGCAGTCGTGAAAGCGGCGGCGGAAGTCCATTCGCGGGAAGGCCCCGGCGCGGCGACCGGCAGTTGTCGCTTGTTGGCGGAGCCAGCTGGCAACGACATCAAGCCAGCCTGCCGCCGTTATAGCCACTTCCGGCGGCGTGGGCTGCGCCCGCCTGTGGGAGGCCGCGTTTAGCACTCGCCAACCAGCGCAACGAGTAGTCCCAATTACTACTCCGAATGGAGGGGACCTGATGACGGAAACCGTCATTCAACACGTCTTGAGGCGATTCAACGAGATTGGCGTCGACGACGTCTTCGGAGTCGCCGGCGATTACGCGTTTCCGGTCAATGATGCGATCGTCGACCACCCGGCGATCAGTTGGATCGGATGCTGCAACGAGCTCAACGCCGCCTACGCCGCTGATGGGTATGCCCGCATGCGCGGTGTGGGCGCGGTATGCACGACCTACGGGGTGGGCGAACTCGCCGCGATGAGCGCTATTGCTGGTTCATACGCCGAGCATGTTGTGGTTTTTCACTTGGTCGGTACG
>JAFAQO010000568.1 GCA_019246375.1 Mycobacterium sp.
TGAGCAGTTCTGCAGCCCAATGGCGTAGCCAGGCAAAGCAGCTGCAGCAAGCCGCCGACGTGTATGTCGATCAGATCAATGCACCAAACGGCACCCAGTGGAGCGGGGAGACCGCGGTGTCGTACTTCGACACCGCACATGCTGACCGGCTGGCGGTCCTACCGGCCATCACACACGTCCACGCCATGGCCGATATTTCAATCGTCTTATCTGAAAATGTTCAAAAACGAGAGTGGCCTCGGTCTTAGCGCTGAGTTCAATATACTTGAGGCATTATTCGCCGATGCTGATGACTACAGTGCGAATCCCGAATACCGAAAATACGTGCACACGTTGGATCCCGACTCCCGCAAACTTATCCGCGCCTTCGACGAGACGGAACGTAATTGGCTGGACTCGGGCTGTTCGTCCTTCCACTCGATCTGCAACCCTTCACCACTGGTCGCCCCGAACAACGAGGTCGACACCGGATCATCGGGTGGCGTGGGATCCCCTACACATCTGACGCGCATCGCGTGGATGCGCTGCGCGGCCGCGACGATGCGGTAGCCACACAGCGGTGGTCCAATCGGTAGAGCTCCAAGTCGTCCGGGTCCATAATCTGAAAGATCCTGGCCGGACTGCCGGCGCTCAGAGAGTTTTCGGTCAGTCGTTTTCGGGCTCCATCGGACCGCGTCAAGCATCCGCAAGCAAACACCGAGAGTGCAGTGAGGGCGCCCAGTGTGCGGTGAAGGTGTGAGCCTTCGGCGTGTCGGCACCCTAGACGCACACTCAAAACCTAGGACGCACACTCGAAGGAAGCGAGTTTCACCACTGTTCGCGGGGAACGTCGAAGTCGACGCACAGCGCCCGCCACACGTCGCGGGGGTCCACGCCGTCCTCGATCGCCTGCGCGGCGGTGCGACCGTCGAACCCGCTCAGCACATGGTCGGCCAGCACCGAGGCGCCGTAGGCAGCGCCGAATCGCAGGGTGACCAGCTCGTGGAACTCCGTCAGCCGCACGTCGTACAACCTATCCAGCGTGCGCCAGCGCTTCGTGGCACACCCGTACCGAATCGGCGACCTCGGCCACGCTGGCCGCGGCCTGTCGGGCGGCCTCGGAGTAGCGCGGCGACGACAGCACCTCGGCGACCGCGGCTACCAGCGCGTCGGCGGTCAACGGCCGGATCAACCGCCCACTGCCCTGACGCACCACACGGTTGGCGATCTCCCATTGGTCGCCGCCGCCGGGGATGACCACCAGCGGCACGCCGGCCAGCAAGGCCTTGGCCACCAGCCCGTGCCCGCCGCCACAGATCACCACGTCGGCATGCGCCAGCAGCTCGTCTTGGCGTCCCAACCCGGCCACCGCCCAGGGGGGCGGCGCCAGCTCGGGACCGTTCAACCGGGACACCACCACACGCAAGTCGGACGGCAGTCCCTGACCGGGCACCAGGCAGTCCAGGGCGGTTTGCGCCATCCCCTGCGTGCCGGTCAACGCGGTCGACGGCGCGACCACGACCAGCGGCCCGGAGCCCGGCGGGATCTGCAATATCTGATCGGTGGGCTCGAAGTGCAGCGGTCCCACCACGACGGCTTCATCCGGCCAGTCCGGACGCGGCACCTCCAACGCGGGCAACGTGGCGATCAGCCGCCGCACCGGCCCAGGATCGGCGGCCGGCAGGCCGATCTCGACGCGGACCGCCGCCCGCTGGCGCTGACCGGCCCGCCAGGACCGCGCCGTCAGCGCCCGCATCACCGCGTCGCGCAGCCGGCCGCGTAGACCGGTGCCCGGCGCCAGCCCGCTGCCCACCGGCGGCAGCCCCTTCGACGGCAAATACAGCGGATGTGGGTTGAGCTCGATCCACGGTATTCCCAGCAGTTCGGCGGCCAAGCCGCCGCAGGCCGTGATGACATCGGAGACCACCAGGTCGAGACCCATTGCCTGCAGCTGCGGCGCGTTGAGCACGGCCATCCGCGCCGCGCGCTGGTGGATCTTGGCGCCGGCGTCGCGATCATCGTCGGCGGCAGTCGGGTCGAGTCCCGCCAGCTCGACGGCGTCGACGCCCGCGTCGCGGGCAGCGCCAAGCCATTCGGTGCCGGTGAACAGGGTGGGCGTGTCGCCCGCGGCGCTGAAGCGTTGGCACAGCGCGATCGCGGGAAACGAGTGCCCGGGATCCGGTCCGGCGACCACGGCGACGCGCATCGCCCCTACCCTGCCACAGTGGCGGAGCCGACCTGCGGCATTACGCTGGGAAACATGACCGAGCAGACTGCCCAGAACACCCGCACAGTCGAGGTCTTCCTGCATGCGCTGGCCGACGAGGACTTAGACACCGCAGGCGCGGCGTTAGCCGAGGACCTGGTGTACCAAAACGTCGGATTACCGACGATCTACGGCCGCGACAGGGCGATGAAGCTGTTCCGGCGCATGGAGGGCCGTGCCGGGTTCGACGTGAAAATCCATCGCATCGCCGCCGACGGCGCCGCCGTGCTGACCGAACGCACCGATGCGCTGATCTTCGGGCCGCTGCGCCTGCAATTCTGGGTGTGCGGCGTCTTCGAGGTGCACAACGGGCAGATCACGCTGTGGCGGGACTACTTCGATTTCTTCGACATGTTCAAGGCGACTGTGCGCGGTATCGCTGCACTGGCCGTGCCGTCGCTGCGGACATCGTTCTGATCGTATGAGCAGCGACACGGTGGGCCGACGGCCCAACGTGATTCAGTACGTCCGCTACTGCTACGGGCATCCGTTGCCGGATTCGATGCGGGACTGGGTCCGCCACGACCTGGCCGGCAAGGGCGCCACCGCGCGGATGATGATTCGGGTCGCCGTTCCGGCGCTGCTGGTGCTCGCCCCGTTCTGGCTGCTGCCGGCGTCGCTGTACGTGCATGCGGAGATGACGTTGCCGATCTTTATCCCGTTCGTTTACTTCTCGCACGCGCTCAACAAGGTTTGGCGCCGACACATGCTGCGCATGCACAACCTCGACCCTGACCTCGTCGACGAACGCCGCCGCGAGCGTGACGCTGACATGCATCGCAGGTACATCGAGCGCTACGGCCCCCGACCGGAATCAGCACCGTTCCGAAGCCACGACATCTGATTTACACCCGCGGCAAGCCGCCGAGTTCGTCGAACGCCTGCGCCCAACCAAGCAGGCGATCGGTCGCATCAGACAGCTCGTCACGGTAGCGCTGCTGCGATACCGTCGGCGCCGACGTCGGCCCGCCGTTCGCCGCGGACACCAATTGCGCTGCAGCGGTGACCATTTCGTTGTACTGACGCACACCCGCGCTCAACTGCGTCGTGAACGCATTGATCGTCGGCACCAGATAGGACCGCGACTGCGCACTGTTGTTCGCCGCCCGTTCCATCGACACCACCTCGGCGGCGGTGGCAGCCATCGCCGAGGCGCTCTGGTTGGCCGCGGCGCTTAGATCGCGGAGTTCGGTGGCCGGCAGCATGTTGCCCCGCTCCATCACACCCAACAGCGAGAAGAACCCCCGTTCTGAGGCGCCCAACGCGTACATCGCCGGTCGCGCCGCCGATCCCGGTGGCGGCAGCCGGCGGGTGCCGGCCACGCGCTGTGTCGGCAGCGGCAGCGACCGCAGCCATCGGTAGCGAAGCAGCAAGAGGGTGGCCGGAATCGACAGAACGACCGCGATCAGGCCGGTGATCACCAGCAGTAACTGGAACCAGCCCCAGGCCGCCAGTACCACGGTCACCAACGCCCAGAACAAGCAGGAGAAGCCGAAGAACAATCCGAGTCGCAGCGCCCAACGCCGCTTACGCAGCAACCGGGCCCGAGGGTCGGCGAGCGCGCTCAGTTTTGCGGCGACGACGTCGGCGACCTCGCTGGCGGTGTCGACGCCCCGCTGCACTAAACTTCCCCGCCGCCTGGTGCGCCGACCAGAAGTAACTGCCATCTCTAACTACCTCTTACTGCTGACGGAGCGGATTCTCGGCTTCCTGTCCGGCCGCCGGGGTGGCCGCCGGAGTGGCCGGGGTCGCCGCACTGCCCGACGGCAGCGCCTCGCCGCGCATCGACGCCCGAATCTGCTCGAGCCGCGAGTGGCCGGCCATCTGCACGCTCGACTGCTCAACTTCGAGCATGCGGCCCTGCACCGAGTTCTGCGCCAATTCGGCCGCGCCCAGGGCGTTGGCATAGCGCCGTTCGATCTTGTCGCGTACCTCATCGAGGCTCGGCACGTTGCCAGGAGCGGCGATCTCGCTCATCGACCGCAGCGACGCGCTGACCTGCTCCTGCATCTTGGCCTGTTCGAGCTGGCTGAGCAGTTTGGTGCGTTCGGCGATTCGCTGCTGCAAGACCATCGCGTTCTGCTCGACGGCCTTCTTGGCCTGAGCGGCCGCGCTCAGCGCCTGGTCGTGCAACCCTTTGAGGTCTTCGACGCTCTTTTCAGCCGTCACCAGCTGAGCCGCGAACGCCTCGGCGGCATTGTTGTATTCGGTGGCCTTGGGTGTGTCTCCGGCGGAGGTGGACTGATCGGCCAGCGTCACCGCCTGCCGCACATTGACTTGGAGCTTTTCGACGTCCGCGAGTTGCCGGTTGAGGCGCATCTCAAGTTGCCGCTGGTTGCCGATCACTTGCGCCGCCTGCTGGGTCAGGGCCTGATGCTGACGCTGGGCTTCCTCGATGGCCTGCTGGATCTGCACTTTGGGGTCGGCGTACTCGTCGATTCTCGCGTTGAAGAGCGCCATGAGGTATTTCCACGCTTTGACGAACGGATTGGCCATGAGCTCCGCCTTTGTATCGATACCTGCCGATGGATTACTGCGCTTACCCTGCCGCTCAATTTAGTGGTTCGGCGCGGATCACTACACCCATGATGCCGTTTAGGGGCGCTGGTCCCCGGTCAAGCCAACGCCAGAGACTCCACCGGCGGGATGACGACCTTGGTGCTGGCGTCGATATGGGCGGCACTGGCTGCCGACAGTTCGGCGCCCTCCCGGGCGGCCATCTGGTCGCCGGCGTCGCGAAGAACCGTCGACAACGGGACCTCCAACGCGTCACAGATGGCGGTCAGCAGCTCACTGGAGGCTTCTTTGCGGCCGCGCTCGACCTCGGACAGGTATCCCAGGCTCACCCGGGCGGAATCGGACACTTCGCGAAGCGTGCGGCCTTGTGAAGTACGGGCCCGGCGCAGTACGCCACCGATGACCTCCCGTAACAGTGACGCCATCGTGGTCTCCTTCGTCCGGGTCGCCTTGACTCGCAGCAGCCGATAAAACGGTCAATAGCTAAACGCCGGCCTCCGAGCCTGGGTTCCCCGGCGGGCCTCGCCACTGGTCAGCGTGCCGTCCAACGAACTTCGCTGATGGCCGACGCGACGTAGTCGATCCCGGTGATCACTGTCAGCACAACCGCGGTGGCCATCACCACCGACGCCGCCACCAGCCACGATCCGGACAGCGGTAGCACGAACAAGCCGATCGCCACGGCCTGCACGAGGGTCTTGAGTTTCCCGCCCCAACTGGCCGGAATGACGCCGCGGCGCAACACCGCGAACCGCAGCAGGGTCACCCCGACCTCGCGGACCAAGATCAGCACCGTCACCCACCAGGGCAAGTCGGCCAGCATCGACAGCCCGATCAGCGCCGCGCCAATGAGCGTCTTGTCCGCGATGGGGTCGGCCAGCTTGCCGAATTCAGTCACCATGCCGTAGGTGCGGGCCAGCGCGCCGTCGAGCCGGTCGGTGATGACGGCCACCGCAAAGATCACAAAAGCCGCGACGCGACCTGTGGTGTCATGCCCATTTCCGGCGAAGAGTGCCAGCAAGAAGATGGGAACCAGCA
>JAFAQO010000649.1 GCA_019246375.1 Mycobacterium sp.
CTGGGGGAAGTGCCGGTTTTGGCCACCGGGGTGTTGCGCGAGCTGCGGATGGTCAAAGACCCGAGCGAAATCGACACGCTGCGCAAGGCCGGCGCGGCCATCGACCGGGTACACGCTCGAGTGCCGGAGTACCTGGTTCCCGGCCGCACGGAAGCCGACGTCGCCGCCGACATCGCCAAAGCAATTGTCGCCGAGGGGCATTCGGAGGTGGCGTTCATCATCGTCGGCTCCGGCCCGCACAGCGCCGACCCGCATCACGAGTGCTCGGATCGTGAACTACGGGCCGGTGACGTCGTCGTCGTCGATATCGGCGGCGTGTGCGAGCCCGGCTACAACTCGGACTCGACACGCACCTACAGTATCGGCGAACCGAGTGCCGAAGTGGCGCAGCACTACTCGCTGCTGCAACGCGCCCAGCATGCGGCCGTCGAGGCGGTACGTCCAGGGGTTACCGCCGAACAAGTGGACGCCGCCGCGCGCGATGTGCTGGCAAAGGCGGGCCTTGCCGCGTATTTCGTTCACCGCACCGGTCACGGCATCGGGTTGGCCGTCCACGAAGAGCCCTACATTGTCGCCGGCAATGACCTGCCGCTTGCCCCCGGCATGGCGTTTTCCGTCGAGCCGGGCGTCTACTTTCCCGGCCGGTGGGGTGCCCGCATCGAGGACATCGTCGTCGTGACCGAGGACGGCGCGATGGCCGTCAACAACAGGCCACACCAGCTGATCGTGGTGCCGGTCGGCTGAGGCGCGGTGGCGGTCGTTGAGCCCGAAAGACTCTCTACCGCACGACTTCCAAGCCCGTTGTAGACGGAGGGTTGACGCAGCGGTCGGCGCTCCTGAAGACGTGGGGGGTGCTGTCGGAACCGAAGGTCCACATCCACTCGGTGACGTCGATGAGCGCGACGAGAAGCACGGGGTCATCGGTACGTAGCAGCATTGGCTGCGAGACGACGGCGTGAACTATTCCCACCTCGGGGTGGCACCAGGCGATGACGTCGCCGGCCGCTTCCCGCAGAACCCGGACACATTCCGGTGGGCTAATGCTGGAGCCGACGTCGAGGAACTGGTTTAACGGTTGCCCTGCCAGGGCGTCGTCGTCGGTACCGAGCATTGCGTGACAAGCCGGGTTGGCATACAGAATGAAGCCATCGTCGCAGACCGCAAGCAGCGGTGTTGGCAGCCGGTGCAGTAACGTATTAGCGCTTAGTTGCGCGAGGTAACCGATCATCGTGGTCGGGGCCGACATGCGGCGGCGCTCTTCTCTCACTGTGGAGAGCACGACCGGTTCGTCGCCCCCTTCGGCGACAAAATTATCTTCGACGACAGAAGCAGCCGATTGCGACATACGATATCCCTTCCCCAGTGCCCTGAAAGCTTCGGCTGAATGATAGGCAGGTGTTGCGTTAATCGGCGCGAGTAATCGATTACCTAATTCTTGGCTTCTCCTCAGGCCGTTCTGCGGCCCGCGTCGTCGCGTAGGTTAAAAGCGTGCTGCTGGACCTAGCGCTGCTGCCGATCCGAATCGCACGTCACGTCCTCGACACCGTCGCGAACACTGTCGCCCCCGCTCCCGCCCCGCCTGGTGAACTGGTTGTCGTCGACGGGATGCCCGAGGGTGTGCCGCCGGCCGCGTTGCGGCCTGAGCCGCAACTGCCGACGCCGGCCGGATGGCCGTTCGGGGAGCAGTTTCCCCGCACTTGTGGCACCGGCCGCCTCGCCGGTGGGGCGCTGTTTTGGACCGACTTCCTGTATGACGATCACGGTGCGACGGGCCTGCCAATCGGGGATCTGAAGATCCAGGCGCCGCCGCGCGGCACCTATGTCTATCCGGACGGCCCGGCGGCCCGTAACGGCGCCGACATCTTCCGGGCCGCAGTGGGACTGACCGAGACCGACACCTGCTGGCGGGTCGACTGGAACACCATGCTCGACCGGTCGGTGCCGATCGCGCTCTTCACGCTTGACACCGACCGGGCTGTGGCCAGTTCCGACGTGTGGCCGGCTGGTGCCGGCATTCGGTCGGCGGGCATCGACATGGCGCTGCTGATCTCGGGCGCCGGCGCGCAGATCATCGATCTGACCACGCACGTCACGACCCAGGTGCAACACAGCGTCGACATGCAATCGCGGTCGTTCCTGGCGCGGATTCCGCGCTCGGTGCTGGAGCCCGCGGGCACATGGACCATTCGGCTGGCAGCGGGGTTGGCGAACGTTGCAGGCGATGGCTTCGCCGACGTCGACGCCGAGCACGGCGCACTGCCAGGCCAACCGAACGTCTACAACGTCGCGTTTCGCACCACCGAGCAGGAGCCGCCGCACCTGAACTTCTGGTCGGACGCGGCGCAGGCCGCAGCGCTGACCGACGGCGACGTGTCCCAGTTCTCGCTGGCCGTCCCGTGGGACCAATTGGCCGCCGGTGCAACAACTCCGGAACCCCTGATCACCGGCGCGTCGACCCGCTGGTATGTGTCCTCGGTCGAGCTGGGCCAAGGTGTCGGGCCCGCCGATGTGCTCAGCGTGCTCAACACCAAGCCGCTTTTTCTCGGGCGGGTGCAGCCGTACTCGGTGTGCCTGCCGGCAACCTACGCGCCGGGCCAACGACTGCCGCTGACCTTGCTCCTGCACTCGCTGTCACTCGGGCAAAGCCAATTCGCCGCGATCGACCCACGGTTTCTGCACGAAGTCTGTGAAGGCCGTGACTCCGTCGTGGTCACGCCCCTGGCGCGCGGTCCGTCGTGCTGGTACTTCGACGAGGGCGAACTCGACGTGTGGGAAGTGTGGGCGCGGGTGGCCCACCAGTTGGGCACCGACCCCAACCGCACGGTGATCGCTGGCTATTCGATGGGCGGCTACGGCGCATACAAACTCGGGTTGGCCTACCCGGAGGTCTTCGCGCAGGTGGTCGTGCTGGCCGGGCCGCCGACATGTGGCGTGCGGCTGTGGCCTGACATCAACATTCCGGCCGACCTCGATCCGAAGTCACATTGCGCGCGGGAGGGCGACACCTGGCGGCTGCTGGTGAATGCCCGCTGGCTGCCGTTCGTCATCGCCCACGGGCTGCTCGACGAGCTGGTGCCGTTCGCGTCGGCGGCCGAGCAGGCCCTCGAACTCGACCGGCTTGGCTATCGCTACCGGTTCACCGTCTACCCGGTCGAGGACCACATCGCCTGGATATTGCAGGACAAATTCGACGATGCGGTGTCCCACATGGGAACCGGTCTGCGCCAATCCGATCCCGGCCACATCAGCTTCGCGTGGTACCCCCAGCTGGTACGGCGCGACTTGGGTATCGGCCCGCACCGCGTCTGGTGGCTATCTGGGCTGACCGCCGACCCGGGAGTGGCGGCAACCCGCGGGAAGATCGCCGAGGTCGACGCGCGCTCGTACGCGCGACCGGACCCGACGCACACCACCCGGCGACACCGCGGCTTCATCCTGCACTTCGATCCCACACCGGGCTTGTACTCCGAGCTGGTTTGGCAGCCCGGCCTGCCCGCCGCCCGGCTGCCCTATCTGACACTGCGCCTCACCGGCGTCGCAAGCCTCACCGTGGACGTCGACCGAGCCGGGCTGGCCGCGTTGCCGAAGTCGAAGATCGCCGTTGCCACCGACGCCGCCGCGCAGGTCAAGCTCAGCGGGCTGCCACCGGCGGTGAAGGTGGAGATCGACGGTAAGCCGACCGGTCCGACCGTGGCAGTGCCGGCGGGCCGGCATCAAATCAAGCTGACTGCAAGCGCGGCCAGTTAATCGCCGCCGCGGTCCAGCAAATCCGAAGATCCCAGCACCCGTTCGACTTGAACCTCGATGACCACCCGCCGCGGGTTGGGCCGCGGAGTGCGGTACCGCTGGGCGTAGCGCAGTTCGGCGTCGCGCACGGCTTCGATCTCGGTCTTCACCCTGGACCGGCCCTCCAGCGACAGCCAGCGCGCACCGTCGACCTGGCTGAGCACTGCGACCCCGCCGCGGTCGGCATTCACCGCTTTCTGGGAGCCGCCGGTGGTGATGACCCGGGCGATATGCGTCTTAGGGTCGAAGGTGAAACCCACGGCCACCACATGCGGCGAATTGTCGGCGCGCAGCGTGGTCAACATCGCCAGATGGCGTTCGGTGAGGAACGCCAGAGCATCGCTGGTAAGCCGGGTGGTGGTATTGGGCATCACCGCCCACGGTATCTCAGGCGATAATCGCAGCGTGACTGACACGGGCGCCGGATCGGTGCTTATCCTCGGTGGCCGTAGCGAAATCGGCACCGAACTCGCCGCGCAGCTGGCCCCCGGGGCGACCGTGGTGCTGGCGGCGCGCGGCGCCGACCGGCTCACCGAACAAGCCGCGATGCTGCGCGCCGCCGGGGCAGCGGCCGTGCACACCCGCGAATTCGACGCCGACGACTTGGCCTCGCATGGCCCGCTGGTCGCCTCGATCATCGCCGATCACGGTCCGATCGACACCGCTGTGCTGGCTTTCGGAATTCTCGGCGACCAGGCCCGAGCCGAGAACGACCCCGCGCATGCGGTGGCCATCGTGCATACCGATTACGTCGCGCAGGTGAGCCTGCTGACCCATCTGGCCTCGGCCATGCGTGCGGTGGGCCGAGGTTCGCTGGTGGTGTTCTCGTCGGTGGCCGGGGTACGGGTGCGCCGCGCCAACTATGTCTATGGGTCGGCCAAGGCCGGTCTGGACGGCTTCGCCAGTGGCTTGGCCGACGCGCTGCACGGCACCGGGGTGCGAGTGCTGATTGCGCGGCCAGGGTTCGTCGTCGGGCGGATGACGCGCGGCATGACGCCCGCACCGCTGTCCAGCACCCCGTCGCAGGTGGCCACCGCGACCGCCCGCGCGCTGGCCAAAGGTCGGCGCGCCGTGTGGATCCCGTGGGCGCTGCGGCCGGTGTTCTTCATCGTGCGGCTGCTGCCGCAGTTCGTTTGGCGCAGGATGCCGCGGTGATCCGCGCCGGCGACAACGAGAGGGGCAGCCGATGAGGCGGGGGCACCGCCCGCCTGGGGGGGAAGAGCGGCGCTCATGATCATCGTTGTCGGTATCGGCGCCGACGGCATGCCGGGGCTATCCGAGCGAGCACGCTGCGAATTACGCGCAGCCAGTGTCATTTATGGGTCTAAGAGACAACTCGACCTGCTGGACGAAACCGTGGCCGGAGCTCGACGGCAGTGGCCGTCACCGATGCTGCCCGCCCTGCGCGGCCTGCTTGACGGCCACAGCGGCGACATCCACGTGCTGGCCAGCGGTGATCCGCTGCTGCATGGCATCGGCGGCACGCTGATCCGGTTGTTCGGGCCCGACCGGGTGACGGTGCTGCCGCACGTGTCGGCCGTGACGCTGGCATGCGCCCGGATGGGCTGGACCGTGCAGGACACCGAGGTGATCAGCCTGGTGACTGCGGAGCCGCGCACTGCGGTGCGCCGCGGCGGTCGGGCGATCGTGCTGTCCAGCGACCGGACCACGCCAAAGGCGCTGGCGGTGCTGCTCAACTCGTACGGGCGCGGGGATTCCGAGCTAACCCTCCTTGAGCAGCTGGGCGGCCCTGGCGAACGCCGTCGCGACGGCACCGCGCAACAGTGGGCCACCGATGCGCCTCTCGAGGCCGACGACCTTAACGTGGTCGCCGTCCGCTACCTGCCTGACGAGCGGGTGTCGCCGTTGCCTGACTACACTTTCGTCCACGACGGGCAGATCACCAAGTACACGATGCGGGCAGTGACCTTGGCGGCACTCGCGCCGAGGCCGGGGGAGCGGTTGTGGGATGTCGGCGCCGGGTCAGGCAGCATCGCTGTCGAGTGGTGCCGGAGTTGGCCTGGCTGCACCGCGGTGGCCTTCGAACGCGA
>JAFAQO010000729.1 GCA_019246375.1 Mycobacterium sp.
GACCCAGAACGGCGGCATCGTGTCGGTCCTGCTGGCGGCACCGTAGGCGATCAGCGCCAGAAAGATGATGCCCATCGTCTTCTGGGCGTCGTTGGTGCCGTGGGCTAGCGAGACCAGCGACGCCGAACCGATCTGGCCGTACCGGAAACCGGTGTTGGTGCGCTCGCGCGGCACACCACGGGTGGTCCGGTAAACCAGCCAGGTGCCGACAGCAGCCACCAGTCCGGCGATGAACGGCGAGAGCGCCGCGGGGATGATCACCGACGAGACCAGGCCCCGCCAGATCACGCCGTGGCCCCCGACCGCGGCGATCATCGCGCCGACGATGCCACCGATCAGCGCGTGCGACGAGCTCGACGGGATGCCGAGCAGCCAGGTCAGCAGGTTCCAGACGATGCCGCCGACCAGGCCGGCGAAGACCAGCTCCAGCGAGACAAGGTGGGAGTCGACGAGGCCCTTCGCAATCGTGGCAGCCACCGCGATGGACAAGAACGCGCCGACCAGGTTCAGCACCCCCGACAGCGCGACCGCGACCCGCGGCTTCAGGGCGCCGCTGGCAATCGATGTCGCCATCGCGTTGCCGGTGTCATGAAAACCGTTCGTGAAGTCAAACGCCAGCGCGGTGACTATCACGATGATGAGGAGGAACAACTGAAGGTCCACCCCGAGGATTTTTGCGCACACCGGACCCCGATGCCGAACTTAACCATTAGAATTTTCCGCGCACCCTCCGTTGGCGGTGCGTTGTTTACCTGGCATTAAGCTCGGGTGTCGCGGTGCAGTGTAGGTGTCTCGGGAATCTGCACTAAAATCAGCGTTATCCCGTCGTGATGGGTCACCTGCATCTCGTGCAGGGCCCAGGACTCGCGGCGGGACTCCCGCGCAATCGTCACGCCAATTCGGCTTGGGCGGCGTAGACATCATGAACCTGTAACCACAGCGTGCCGGGGAAGGGGCCGGCCGGGCTCGGCCGGGTGTGCATGGCCGACAAGCTCAATGAGTGACTGCCCTGCATAAAACACCGTGCCGCCGCCGTATTCCGCGAGCGATGGCCAGGCCGATAGTGTCCCCGGCGGAAGCCCACCGAGCGCCGACAGTCCGCGTGCAGGTCAGCCGGCGGTCCTTGCTCGTCCAGCTGACCCGCTCAGCGACCACCGTGGCCGGCATCGTCGGCACGTCCTTGAGCTGCGCGCGGATCGCGTCCTCGAACGCATCCACCGCCGAACCCGCCGGTTTGCGCTCATACTTTGGCGGCCCGTCGGAAGTTACCGCCGCCCGCACCGTGTTCCGCAAGATACCCAACGTCCTGGCGATCATCTCGATCGGTAACGCCTCCGCTCGACGCAGCCTGCGGATCTCAGCCCAGTCCTCCAATGACAACAACTCCCTTCTCCTAGGCTCACGGCCGAGAGCGGTCGAAGGGGGTCAAATTCGGGCGTCGACACAGGATTAGTTTTCAGACGCCGCCGACACGCACACGCTTGGGCTTCTGGCCGACCTGCTCGACCCGCCCAGCAGGGCCTGAATGCACCGTTGCACAAACAGGGATTGACGAAACGGGTGCGACAATCCTCTAACAGCAACCTGCCGCATTCCAGTAGAAGGGGTCAACCAATGAAAATACTGGGAGTAGCGGCTGCTGCCGCCATAGCATTCGCACCGTTCCCGGCACAGCCCGATCCACGACCATGCGTGACCTCTGATGGGCTCATCACTCAGGCTTGCAGTGACTGCATGGCGGACTCAGCCAAAGCTGGAGATACTCCGGCGACGACTATGGCCAAATGCGGGCCCCCGGGGTCGGTCGCGCCGGCAGCACCTACGCGAACCCCACAGGGTCAAAACCCCTAACCATATGAACCAACCGCGTCCGGCACGTCTAGTGCCTTTATCGGGGGCACTACCGACTGGGCTCACTGCTGCACTGCGGCGCCCTCCACACACTCGTCAACGCACTCTGCATTACGAAGAGCCGCATCTGCCACGCAGCCGGCACCTGTAGCGGCGGGCAGACGACATAGACGTGTCTTGCGTGCGGTCGCGTGGTTTACGGGCCGCCGCTAAATGTCGGCTGCCGAGTCCTCGCCGGCTAGGCTGAAGCGCCGTTCCGGCGCTGCTCAGGGGTCCAGGCCTACGGCCTGGACCGTAATTTGGATTGCCTTCTGGCATTCGACGTTAGGCCGGCGTCCGGCTCGCGCAGATCGTACCGGCATCTGCACACTTGGAAACATGAGGGAGGCTGGCGCGCAACGTCTTTCACAGCCGCGGACGCGTTGCCACTCCCCGGTTGAATCGCTGCCCGACCGGGTACTAGAAGCAGGCAATACCAGAGGCCGGAATCGAGAGGTCGCCATGAGCCGAGGATCCAAGGCGTTGTACACATCCTTATCAATTACCACCAGCGTGGCCGGGGGCTTACTGGCCGGAGAGGTGTTCAATCAAATCTGGAAACGGCTCAGCGACACCGACCAACCACCACCGGACCCAAAGGATTTGAACCGGTCGACCCGGGCGGCGCTGGCCGCCGCCGGCCTGCAGGGTCTAGTCTTCGGTCTGGTGCGCGCCGGCGTCGATAGGGCCGGCGCTCACAGTTATCAGGCAGTCACACACGAGTCGCCGGTCTAGCCAGCGCTGGACCGCCGCGACGATCATCGCACCAGCGCGACCGGCCCAATACACGCCAGGCATCGGGCGAGCGAAGCCGTAGCCATACACAGCGACCCCGATGTGCGGGCCCGCTCCGACTGCTTGCTCTTCACCAGCCTCGGCGTGTGGTAATGCTCACCGGCCATCCGCGCTGCAGCCGTCCCAGATGGGCCCGTTGTGGAATTTGGACGAGGCTATTGCCGCCGAGCAATCGGCGCGATTAGCGGTATCTATCGCGGCAAGGGCGCGTTCGGCGAATACCTCGCGCGGTTGGCGGAGAAGGCGGTCGCGGTCAGGGCGCTGAGCTTCATGGCCGAGAGCGACACGGTCGTGGCGTTCACGGAGGTGACGGCCGGCAATGAAATGGGCGAAGACGCCGACGTGTACACGCTGCGCGACGGCAAGATCCTACGGGCGCAGATCTACACCGACACGGCGATGATGGAGCGCGTGTTCGGCCGCAGGCAGGTTGCCGCCGGATAGACCGACGCGAAAGCCGCACCGGGTCGACCTCGACGGGTTCATCATCGATGAACGCCGGACTGCATTCGGTGCGACGACGCAACCCATTAAGACGGTGATTGCAGTGCGCCGCATGGCGCGGCGGCGCGTCGATCAATGGCGCGGCCAATGCATCTGGGATCAACTCAGGACCGCGCAGGCACCGTAGAGGCGGCCAGCGAGCGACGGCATCCCCGGCACGATAAGCCTCAGCACTTCTTCTCAACTTCCCGACGGGCGAACGCGTTTGATATAGCACGGCCATCCTGGTCCGCGTCGCGCGCGGGCCTCGGTGCGGCTGGTCTGGTGGCCGAACTGCTGGAGTGGCCGGTGCCATTGCCCGTCGGCGGAACGGTGTTGGGTGTGCATTACCTGATGCATCGATCCGGTGGCGAGCGCGACGATGCATCGACTGGCCGCGGCGTCTCACGCTCGGCAGCAAGGTCACGCTCGCCGCGTTCGCCGCGCTAGGGACTCTGGCGTCAACGCGGTCGCTGGGAGACATCTGCGGGACGACTTGCTCGATGAGCGCACCGGGGGGGCCGGCGAGGATACGGCAGTTTGACGCGTAGCGTCACGATAACTGTCAGCGGCGAAGCCGGCCACAGCCGCACTGTTGGCTCCCATATCGAGCGGATTACACGGTAGCTGGAAAATCGAGTACCAAACTACTCGTGTGCCCGGAGGCGGTCCGTAAGAAAATACATATAGAGGCTTTTCCTGCAACCCTCGGACAAGAAGCCGAGCAGATGATCGATAACCCTGCCAGCGAACCGCCGCTTCATATCGAGGTGTCCATCGACCTGCGTCAGGCGCTCAAATCGGGAGAAGCGCGGTTGCATAGCGAATTCGCCGACACCTTCGATCTGGAGACGGTTGAACGGCTCTTGTACTCCTCCTACGACCAGCTCGCCGATCGCGCGACCATTCACGACTTCCTGGCGCTACTGGCAGAGCGCTTCACGCGGCAGCGACTTCGCACCCTAGCCAGGTGGAAGGCAAATCAACTCATTTGGTCAGGCGGTGACCAGGGCCAGCTCCACACGGGAATGCGCGACTGACCACCGTCGGCCATCAGGCACCCTCCGTCATCGACTTGACCACCGCGAGCTTCGCGCGCCGATGTGAACGCCTAACCAGCGTGTGCAGGACCACCACCAACTGGCGGGCGGCGCAGCGCAACCACGCGCAGTTGGAGGTGGCCGATGAGGCCGATTCGGTGGAGGCTTCTGAGCTGCCCGGCTCTGATCTGTCTCGCGAGCAACTCGCGGTGCGAGTGATCCCCAAGCAGGCCGACGAATTACCTGCTCGGTGTGCTTTCTCGTACACCACCGCGGTCAGCTCGCCAGCGCGCAGGGCGACTCCAGTGCGACGGCCACCTGCGATGTGCGGGGCTTCATTTCACTTGCTCAACACCCGGGCGGCCTCACCCCTCCGTCGGCAGCTACAGCCCCTCGCAGTT
>JAFAQO010000296.1 GCA_019246375.1 Mycobacterium sp.
GGCCAGCGACGCCGTCACGCCGGAGCAAATGGCCGCAGCACTCAGCCCGGCGGTGGGCCGGCGGGTGCGGCTTGAACAAACACCGCTTGAGTCGATTCGCAGTCCGGACATGTACGCGATGTGGCGGTTCCTCAACGGCCCCGGCTATCGCGTCGACATCCAAGCACTGCATCGAGCGAACCCCGACATCGCGTGGACATCGTTCGCCGACTGGGCACACCAAACCTTCCAACCCAGCGAACCGGCCGAGCGATGAGCGGTTATCGGCGTGAGCGGGTTTATTGAAGGGGCGACGATATGAAGGTCCTGTCTGAAAGACGTGCCTTGGTAACGGGCGGTTCGCGGGGCATCGGTGCAGCAATCGTGCGGCGGCTGGTCGCCGACGGGGCCCAGGTGGCGTTTACCTATGCTGCTTCGCGGGTTCCCGCCGAAGAGCTGCGGTCGGAAATATCAGGACAGGGCGGCACGGCGGTGCCGATCCACGCCGATAGCGCTGACGCACAACAGGTATCGGCAGCGGTCGATGAGGCGGTGTCGCAGCTCGGCGGCCTGAACATCCTGGTGAACAACGCCGGGGTGACCCACTCAGGCAACGTCGAGTCCTTTCCGCTGGAGGAGTTCGATCGGATGCTGGCGGTCAATGTTCGGGCCGTATTCGTCGCGATCCGGCATGCGATACCCCATCTGGGAACCGACGGCCGCATTATCACCACCGGCAGCATTTTTGCCGACCACACACCGCGGCCCGGCAGCGCCGTGTACGCGATGACCAAGGCCGCCGTCGCCGGATTGACCCGTGGGCTGGCGCGCGAACTCGGGCCGCATGGGATAACTGTCAATGTCATCCAGCCAGGGCCAACAACAACGGACGCGAATCCCGACAGCGGTGAATTCGCCGATGCCATGCGGGAATGCACTGCGGTGGGTCACTACGGGCGCCCGGAGGACATCGCCAGCGCCGTGGCTTACTTGGCACGTCCGGAAGCCGGTTTCATCACCGGAATCAGTTGGAATGTCGACGGCGGCTTTGCCGCCTGACAGCGTGACCATGCGCCCTTTGGCCAGGCCTGCAGTTGACGAATGCTTGACAAGCCGCTCAGCCGGACCGAGCATCATCGCGGGATGACCACCTGTGGAATTCCGTAAATGCGACGGCGGGGAATCACGTGAACGACGACAGCTCGCTTATCGGCGTTGCCTTCGGTAAACCAATGCGAAAGGCCATCGCCGTTGGAACTGTTTTCATTGCCGTCGTTGCGGCTTGCTCGCGTGGCAATGCAGCACACATGGCGTCAAGCGACAGCGGGAAGACAACGCAGGCGCCGGCTGCGGCTTTCACACCCGACTTCGCAACATTCCCCAAGCTGCCCGATGCGGCTACCGCGCCTGATTTCGCGACAGTCTCCAAGCTGATCAACGATGCGATCGCGGCAGACAAACTGCCAGGTGCTGTGGTTGTGATCGGGCACGGTGGCAAGATCGCCTTCCAGCAGGCTTACGGCTCGCGCAAGCTTGCAGGCGAACCCGGACTAGATGGATTGCCTGCACCTGCAGAGCCGATGACCGAGGACACGATCTTCGATTTGGCGTCGTTGACAAAGAGCCTGGCAACGGCGACTGCCGTCATGCAGCTGTACGAACAGGGCAAGGTTCAGTTCGACGATCCCGTGCAAACGTATTTGCCTGACTTCAACACGCCGAACGATCCACGGCGCGCAAAGGTGACCGTTCGCATGTTGCTTACGCACACCTCGGGCGAAACGGGGGACGTCGACCTCAGAGATCCGTGGGGACTGGAACAAGCCGACAAAACAGAGGGCATCCATCGCGCGCTCACCACGCCGCTGGAGTCAGGTCCCGGTGAGGTTTTTCGCTACTCCGACATCAACTATCTTCTCCTTGGCGCGCTGATCGAGAGCATCGCAGGCGAGGCCGAAGACGTATACGTTCAGCACAACGTATTTGCGCCGCTTGGCATGGAAGACACCCGCTATCTTCCGCCGGCCAAGGCATGTGGTCCGCACACGACGATCGGAGCTGCGATCGCCTGGGCTCCCGCGCCAAAAGATCGGGTGCCGGATGCTTGTCCTGCGGGTACATGGAGCACCGGTCTCTTGTCGCGCATCGCACCGACAGCACATGACGAAGAGAACAGAACCGATCCGAGCAGGAATCCCGACTTTGATCACCTGCTTCGGGGCACCGTTCACGACATGACGTCGCGGCGCATGGGTGGAGTGGCTGGGGACGCCGGCGTGTTCTCGACCGCACACGATGTCAGCATCTTTGCGCAGGCCCTGCTTGACCGGCTCGCAGGCCGTCCGAGCAAATTTCCGTTGACGCAAGCGACGTGTGAGTTGATGACGACTCCGCAGCAGCCAGGACATAGCGCGCAACAACTCGAGGCAGCGAACGATGCCACCCGAGAAGCCGTCGCAAAGAGACCGAATACCGTGGATCCGCTGCTCGCTCCGCGCTATCCGGCGATCGCGGGGCAGAACCTCCGCGGCTTCGGCTGGGACATCGACACGCCCCTGTCCGCACCGCGCGGCATGGTCTTTCCCATCGGCAGCTTTGGCCATACTGGCTTCACGGGAACCTCGATTTGGATTGACCCCGGCTCTGACACCTTCATAGTTCTGCTGGCGAACTCGATTCATACGCGCGGCAGTCCACCGATGACGGATCTGCGAGGTGAGGTTGCAACGGCGACGGCCTGGGCGCTGGGCCTTTAGGGCAGCGCGTACTCAGAGCCGCTCGAAGTGTTGGTAGTCGAGGGGGGCCGCCCAGTCGCCGCCCCACCGCCAGCCACGATCCGTGAAGGCGTGCACGGCCGGGTCGTCGTTGTGTAAGAGTCCCGGGTCGGTGCGGCTGCGATCCAGGTAGGCCGCCGCGTTGCGCGGTTCGAAGTACCCGCTGGCGTAGAGGCACGGGTTGAGACGCGTATTGATGTCGATGGCCCGACCGTAAGCGTGTGGCGACCATTCGTCGGTTCCCGGGACGGTTCTGCAGTTGAACGCCGAAGTGTTGTTGTCCTCCATGGATAACTCATCATCCGCGTCCGGGTAGTGGTCGACGGTGCGGATCTTCTCCACGGGATAGCGCAGTCGGTACAGCTGCTCGAAGATCGCGATGACGTCACGCACCAGATCTTCATGCACGATCAGCTCGCCGCGGTGGGTCTGGCCGTCGAAACCGATGTGGTCGACGGCGACCCGTCGCAGCTGCCCCGGCTCAACGGGGCAACCCGGCCGCCAGGTCGCGCCGAGATCGGCGGCAGTGACCGGCTCCACGGTCGCATCGGCAGGTGCTGGCGGCGCGGTGGCCGACGGCGACGCGGCCGACGGTGACGGTGTAACAGCTGGTGATTGTGCGGCCGCAGGAGGTGGTGTGGCCGCAGGAGGTGGTGTGGCCGCAGGAGGTGGCAGCGCGGGGGTGCACTGCACCAGCACGACACTAGCTGCGGTCATTACCGCCAGTGCCGCGACATTGCGCCTGATCAACGTCGATCGGTGACGAGTAATCACCGTTTCGTTTTAACTCTCATCCGCTGTCGCCCATCACCGCGCCTTCGCTGCGCGGGTCGGCGCCGCCGGTCCATTTCGACCCGGTGCGAGCGATCGCCGACAGTCCGCTGATTTGCTCGGTTAGGCTGACGTGATGTCCTAGTGCGCGGAGGCCCTGCACCAGCGGGTCGTGGTCGCCGTTGTCGGAGGTGTTGATCGCGGGATGCTCGCCGCCGACGTTTGTTTCCGGTGAGTTTTCGGCGCCGAAATCCACCATGGAAACCGCCTGCTGAGGGTTCAGACCCCAATCAAGCATCGTCACAAGCGTTTTCACGACAAATTGGATGATCAACGAGCCGCCGGGCGAGCCCACCACCGCAGTCAGTGCACCGTGGGCATGTTGCCCATTTGGCGAGCGATCGAACACCAGCGTCGGTGCCATGGTGCTGCGCGGCCGTTTCCCGGGCTCGACACGGTTGGCCACCGTTGACCCGTCCGTCGCGCGGGGCTCAGCGGCGAAATCGGTGAGCTGGTTGTTGAGGATGAACCCGTCGACCATGTGGAAGGAGCCGAACGGCGATTCCACTGTCGTCGTCATCGCGGCCGCATTGCCGTAAGAATCAACGATGCTGATGTGGCTGGTGCCGTGTTCGGGCACCGGCGGCGGGTTATCCCTTGGCGTGTCGAAGTCGCCCGGCCTGGCGCTGCCCATGCTGTGCTCGGGCGAGATCAGGGCGGCGCGGCCGGCCAGATACGTCGGGTCAATCAGCGTATTGAGCGAGCCGCCGGGCAGCGGGACGAAATCGGTATCAGCGACATATTCGTCGCGGTCGGCGTAGGCCAGCCGCTCCGCCTCAGCGATCAGGTGAACGCCCATCACGCTGAGGTGACCGCCGTTGAGGTCGACATCGTCGGGCCGGTAGCTGCTCATCGGGAAGTGCTCGAGGATCCCTAACGTAGCTGCCACCGCGAGGCCGCCCGACGAGGGTGGCGGCATGCCACAAATCTCTCGGTCGCGGTATGTCGTGCACAAGGGTTCGCGCTTCTTGGCGACGTAGCCCGCCAGGTCGTCGGGTGTCATCTGGCCTGGCGTCCGACCACCCGAGTGGTCGCGCACCGCCGCGACGATGTCGTGTGCGATGTCGCCGGTATAGAAGGCGCTAATACCCGCGGATGCGATGGCGGCCAAGGCTTTTGCGTACGCGGGGTTGGTTAGCCGGGTTCCCGAGGCCTTCGGGCTGCCGTCGGGATTGAGGAAATACCCGCGTGCTTGTGGGTCGGCACGCAGTTGAGTCACCGAGTCGGTGAGGAGCTCGGCCATCCTGGGGCTGATGTCGAAACCGCCGTCGGCCAACGCGACTGCGGGACCGAAGAGGTCTCGCCAGGCTGTGCGTCCGTGCTCGTTGTGCACTATCTCGAGCATTCGCAGGATGCCCGGCACGCCGATGGACCGTCCCGAGGCCCGCGCGGAAGGTCTGGGTGCGCTGTGGTCGACGTCGCCGACCCAGCGCAGGTAATTCTCGGTGGCGGCCGCCGGGGCGGCCTCGCGGCCGTCGTAGGCCTGGACCGAGCCCGCACGGGCGTCGTAGTACACCACAAAACCGCCGCCGCCGATCCCGGAAGACTGCGGTTCGACCAGCCCCAACACCGCCTGCACCGTCACCAGGGCGTCCGCGGCGGTACCACCGTCGCGCAATACTCGGCAGGCCGCCTGAGTCGCCAGCGGGTTGGCGGTCGCGACCGCATAGTGAGTGGTCTGCACCACGGTCATGTCGCTGCGGTAG
>JAFAQO010000300.1 GCA_019246375.1 Mycobacterium sp.
TGGGCAACATCGTCGGCGGCCCGATGCGCGACGAATCGATCTTCACCGCGCCGTATCAGAACTATTCGGTTGACAGCCCGGTGTGCAACAACTGGGCCGACATCGGGTTGCCCGAGGTTTACGACGATCCCGACCTGGCATCGTTCAACAGCGCCACCACGCAGACCTCGCCCACCGACCAGACCCACTTCGTGAAGCAGGCGGTTGGCGTGTTCGCCACCGGGGATGCCGCCGGCCGGGCTTTCCACCGGGTCGTGGACCGCACCGCGGGATGCTCCGGTCAGACCACCGCGATGCATCTCGACAACGGGACCACCCAGGTGTGGTCATTCGACGGCGGGCCGCCTACCGCCACCGATGCCGCGTGGACCAAGCAGGAAGCGGGTACCGACCGTCGCTGCTTCACCCAGACCCGGCTGCGGGACAACGTGCTGCTGCAGGCCAAGGTGTGCCAGTCCGGTAACGCAGGTCCCGCGGTCAACGCATTGGCCGGGGCCATGCAGAACACGCTCGGCCAGTAACGCTTCGTCGACGGGTACCAGTCGGCCTTGGTGTGCCGGGCGCAATCTCGGTTCCCATGGGGGCCGCGGGAATATGTCGGTGCCGTCTGCAAGGTTGTTAGAGGCTGAAAATTTACGAGTGGGTGGCTATCGTCACCGTTAACCGCGCGCAACCAGGGGTCGCCGACATAGCAGTCGGGCCCGGAGGGGTCGATGATATGGCGTTCGCCGTCGCGTCGCAGCTGGATGGCGCCCGCCTAACCGAGGCGGAATTGGTAAGTTCGTCGGCCGCCGCCCGGTACATCAACGACACTTGTCTCACCGACGCGCCGTTGGGGCGGGTAGGTCTGGAGGTCGAGGCGCATTGTTATGACCCCGTAGAGCCGCACCGCAGGCCTGGCTGGAGCGAGATCACCGATGTTCTCGAGTCGCTTCCGGCGATGCCGGGCGGCAGTGTGGTCACGGTCGAGCCAGGTGGCGCCGTGGAACTGTCAGGGCCGCCCGCGGATGGCGCTCTGTCGGCCATAGAGGCGATGACCAAGGATCAGGCTGTGCTCCGGGCGGCCTTCGCCGACGCCGGCCTGGGATTGGTATTACTGGGCGCCGATCCGCTGCGTCCGGCCAAGCGGATCAATCCAGGCGCACGTTATCGCGCCATGGAGCAGTTTTTCGCTGCCAGCCACACCGGGGCCGCCGGGGCGGCGATGATGACGTCGACGGCATCGGTTCAGGTCAACTTGGACGCCGGACCGCAAGCGGGATGGGCGGCACGAGTGCGCCTGGCGCATGCCCTGGGACCGACCATGGTCGCGATCGCCGCCAATTCGCCGCTGCTGAGCGGGCGGTTCTCCGGATGGCTGTCCACCCGGCAGCGGGTGTGGGGCGAGCTGGATTCCGCGCGCTGCGGACCGATCCTGGCGGCCAGCGGCGACGATCCCGGCACCGACTGGGCGCGCTACGCACTGAAAGCACCGGTCATGCTGGTGCATAGCCCGGACGCGGTCCCGGTGACCCATTACGTGCCGTTCGCCGATTGGGCTGACGGCCGGACGGTGCTTGGCGGTCGCCGACCGACCGTCGGCGACCTGGAATACCACCTCACCACGCTGTTTCCGCCGGTGCGTCCGCGCCAATGGCTGGAGATCCGCTATCTCGATAGCGTTCCCGACGCTTTCTGGCCGGCAGTGGTATTCACGCTGGTGACACTGCTGGACGGTCCAGATGCGACGGAGATCGCCGCCGCGGCCGTCGAACCGGTCGCCGCCGCCTGGGATACCGCTGCCCGGATAGGCCTGCGGGACCGGCGGCTATACGCGGCGGCCAACCGGTGTGTGGCGGCCGCCGCCGAGCGGTTGCCGGCCCAATGCAGCGCGCAGCTGAGCGATTCGATGCAGCGGTTGCTGCAGGCGGTTGAGCAGGGCCGCTGTCCCGGCGACGACTTTTCCGACCAGGTGATCAGACGCGGTATCGCGCCCGCCGTCACGTGGTTGGCCCAAGGAGCGACGTGAGTTCAGCCGAAGCACTGGCCCGCCAGCTGGCGCGGGCACGGGAACGGACGCTGCGGCTGGTCGACGTCGACGACGGTGAACTGTGTTGCCAATACGACCCGTTGATGAGCCCGCTGGTGTGGGACTTGGCGCACATCGGTCAGCAGGAAGAACTCTGGCTGCTGCGTGGCGGTGACGCAGACCGGCCGGGAATACTGTCGCCGTCCGTCGAGCACCTCTACGACGCCTTCGTGCACTCGCGCGCCAGTCGGGTCGAGCTACCGCTGCTGTCGCCCAACGAGGCGCGAGCTTACTGCTCCACCGTCCGATCGGCGGCCCTGGATGCGCTCGACGCCATGGGCGAGCAGCCCGGTGAGAGCTTCGTCTTCGGGATGGTCATCAGCCACGAGCACCAGCACAACGAGACCATGCTGCAGGCATTGAACCTGCGCGCCGGCCCGCCGCTGCTGCGCGGAACAATCTCGCTGCCGCCCGGTCGGCCAGGCGTGGCCGGGACGTCGGTGCTGGTACCCGGCGGCCCGTTTGTGCTGGGCGTCGACGCTGCGAGCGAGCCGTTCTCGTTGGACAACGAGCGTCCCGCCTACGTCGTGGAGGTTGCGACGTTCCAGATCGGGCGAGTCCCGGTCACCAACGGCGAATGGCGGCAATTCATAGACGACGGCGGCTACGCCCAACCGAAGTGGTGGTCGGCACGCGGCTGGCAGCACCGCCAGCAGGCCGGTCTTATCGCGCCGCAATTCTGGAACGCCGACGGAACGCGCACCCGGTTCGGCCATATCGAGGACATCCCCACTGACGAACCGGTCCAGCATGTCACTTACTTCGAAGCCGAGGCCTACGCAGCGTGGGCCGGTGCCCGGCTGCCTACCGAAATGGAATGGGAGAAGGCCTGCACCTGGGATCCGCACCGCAACGCCCGTCGCCGCTATCCGTGGGGAGCCGATGAGCCCTCCGAGGCGCATGCCAACCTCCGGGGTGCGGCGCTGCGCCCGGCTCCCGTCGGCGCCTACCCGGCCGGCGCCTCCGCCTATGGGGCCGAGCAGATGCTCGGCGACGTCTGGGAGTGGACCACCTCACCGCTGCGGCCGTGGCCAGGTTTTGTTCCGATGATCTATCAGCGCTACTCGCAGCCGTTTTTTGATGGCGATTACCGGGTGCTGCGCGGCGGATCGTGGGCGGTGGAGCCGGGCATCCTGCGGCCCAGCTTCCGCAACTGGGACCACCCATTCCGGCGGCAGATCTTCTCCGGTGTCCGGTTGGCGTGGTCCGTTGACGACAGCGGAGACGTCGCTGGAGATCATGCCTGATGTGCCGTCACCTCGGATGGCTCGGACGCGAGGTCTCGGTGTCCTCATTGGTCTTGGACCCGCCGCACGGCTTGCGCGTGCAGTCCTATGCGCCGCGACGGCAAAAACACGGGCTGATGAACGCCGACGGTTGGGGTGTGGGATTTTTCGACGGAGCGGTGCCGCGGCGCTGGCGCAGCGCCGCACCCTTGTGGGGAGATGTGTCGTTGACTTCCGTCGCGCCGGCGTTGCGCAGCCACTGTGTGGTGGCGGCGGTGCGCTCCGCAACGGTCGGCATGCCGATCGAAGTCAGCGCGGTCGCGCCGTTCACCGATGGTCACTGGCTGTTGTCGCACAACGGCATCATCGATCGCCGTATGCTGCCATCCAGTTCAGCGGCCGAATCAGTTTGCGACAGCGCAATTCTCGCCGCGCTGATCTTCGCGCGCGGTGTCGACGCGCTGGCTGAGGTAATGGTGGAGCTCGGGACCGCCGATCCGCACGCCCGACTGAACATTCTGGCAGGCAACGGGTCTCGGCTGCTGGCCACCACGTGGGGTGACACGCTGTCGGTGTTGCGTCGCGACGACGGCGTGGTGCTGGCCAGCGAGCCCTACGACGACAATGCCGACTGGGAAGACGTGCCGGATTGTCACCTCGTCGAAGTCGCCGGTGACGGCGTCACGTTGACTCCACTGCATGCCGCGAAAGGAATCCGATGACGCTCTCGCTGTCCAACCACCTGGCCGCGGACTCGGCGTATCACGCTTTGCGCCGTGACGTGTTCGACGGCCTGCAGAAGACTCCGAAGTCGTTGCCGCCCAAATGGTTCTACGATTCGGTGGGCAGCGACCTGTTCGACCAGATCACCCGGTTGCCGGAGTACTATCCCACCCGCGCCGAAGCTGAGATTCTCAGGTGTCGCGCAGCCGAAGTGGCATCCGCTACCGGCGCGGATACTCTCGTCGAACTGGGCAGCGGAACGTCGGAGAAGACCCGGATGCTGCTGGACGCGCTGCGGGCGCGTGGATCGTTGCGCAAGTTCGTGCCGTTCGACGTCGACGCGGCCATTCTCTCGGCAGCCGGAACGGCCATCCAACGTGAGTATCCCAACGTCGAAATCGCCGCAGTCTGCGGTGATTTCGAGGAACATCTGGCCGAGATTCCCGACGGCGGGCGGCGGCTGTTCGTGTTCCTGGGGTCGACGATCGGCAACCTCACGCCCGGACCACGTGCCGAGTTTCTGGCGTCGTTGGCGGCGGTGTTGCGGCCGGGGGACAGCCTGCTGCTGGGCACCGACCTGGTCAAAGACACCAGCCGCCTCGTCGGTGCCTACGACGACGCGGCAGGGGTCACCGCGCGGTTCAACCGCAATGTGCTCGCGGTGGTCAACCGGGCACTCGACGGAGACTTCGACATCGAGGCCTTCACCCACGTCGCCCGCTGGAACGCCGCAGAGGAGCGGATCGAAATGTGGTTGCGGGCCGACGCCCCGCAGCGGGTGCGGATCGGTGCCCTCGACATGGTCGTCGACTTCACCGCCGGTGAAGAAATGCTCACCGAGGTCTCGTGCAAGTTCCGCGCGCAGGCAGTAGCCGCCGAGCTGGCCGCAGCGGGATTGCGGCCGACCCGGTGGTGGACCGACGACGCCGGCGACTTCGGCCTGTCGCTGGCGGTCAAGTGAGCAACGCCGACACACTGGCCGATCGATGGCGGGCGGCTCGGCCACCGGTCGCCGGTCTGCACCTGGACAGCGCGGCGTGCTCGCGGCAAAGCTTCGCCGTGCTCGACGCCGCGACCCGCCACGCACGGCACGAGGCTGAGGTCGGCGGATATGTTGCGGCCGAGGTGGCCACACCCGTGCTGGATGCCGGACGGGCTGCCGTCGCCGCGCTCGGTGGCATGCCCGACGCCGAGGTAGTGTTCACCACTGGATCGCTGCACGCGTTGGACCTGCTGCTCGCCAGCTGGCCGCCCGGCGGCCGGACCTTGGCTTGTCTGCCCGGCGAATACGGCCCCAACTTGGCCGTGATGGCCGCGCACGGAT
>JAFAQO010000310.1 GCA_019246375.1 Mycobacterium sp.
TCGCCGACCTGCGCACGGTCGCCGACTGGCTGTCCGGGCAAGGCCATCCGGTGATCTGGGAGTCGGCCGCCCGCGACGTCGAACCTTTGCTGGCGCAAGGTATCCGGCACGGATTCCGGGCGCCCACCGAACTGGCGGTCGACAACCGGGCCGTGCTGGAAGCGCTGACGCTGACCTGCGAGCGGCTCGAGGTCGAGTGGGCGGGACCGGTGCATGACCTTTCCGATGTGGAGGCCGATGCGGTCGTGATCGCCAACGGCATCGACGCGCCCGCGTTGTGGCCCGGCCTGCCCGTCCGGCCGGTGAAAGGCGAGGTGCTGCGGTTGCGGTGGCGAAAGGGCTGTTTGCCGGTGCTGGAGCGAGTAATTCGGGCCCGGGTCCACGGGCGGCAGGTGTACTTGGTGCCACGCGCCGACGGGGTGGTGGTCGGCGCAACCCAATACGAGCACGGCCGCGACACCGCACCCGCGGTGTCCGGGGTGCGAGACCTACTCGAGGACGCCTGCGCGGTGCTGCCTGCCCTCGGCGAATACGAGCTCGCTGAATGCGCCGCCGGGCTGCGTCCGATGACACCGGATAACCTGCCATTGGTGCAGCGCCTCGACGCGCGGACCCTGGTCGCCGCCGGCCACGGCCGTTCCGGGTTTCTGCTGGCGCCGTGGACGGCCGAACAGATTGTCTCTGAACTCCTTCCGGTGGGAGCCCACCCATGATCCGCCCCGGCGACGATGCAGAGCCAAGCGATGAGGAGGGGCCGCGCCAAATGATCCGCGTCGGCGACGATGCAGAGCGAAGCGATGAGGAGGAGCGGCGCAGATGATCGTCGTTGTCAACGAAAAGCAGGTCCAGGTCGCCGAGAAGATCACGGTTGCCGCACTGCTGCAGACGCTGGGTTACCCGGACCGGGGAATTGCGGTGGCGCTAGATCAGGCGGTGCTACCGCGCTCTGGTTGGGCGACAAGTCTTTCCGAAGGTGCCCGACTCGAGGTGGTAACGGCGGTGCAAGGTGGCTAGGCCCGAATTGCCAGACTCGCCCCCTCAAGCGGGCGGTACCCCCACCTCCGGCCCCTCTGCCGGCCATTGCCGTCTGGCTGTCTCCAAACTGACGATTGCCGGCCGCAGTTTCGCGTCCCGGCTGATCATGGGGACCGGGGGAGCGACCAACCTGGCGGTCTTGGAAGAGGCGCTGATCGCGTCGGGCACCGAGCTGACCACCGTCGCGATGCGTCGGGTCGACGCCGAGGGCGGCACTGGCCTGCTCGACCTGCTCGGCCGGCTCGGTATTACGCCGCTGCCCAATACCGCCGGCTGTCGCAGTGCCGCCGAAGCGGTGCTGACCGCGCAACTGGCCCGCGAAGCGCTGGGAACCGAGTGGGTCAAGCTCGAAGTGATCGCCGACGAGCGCACCCTGCTGCCCGACGCCGTCGAATTGGTCCGCGCCGCAGAGCAATTGGTAGACGACGGCTTCGTGGTGCTGCCGTACACCAACGACGATCCGGTGCTGGCCCGCAGGCTGGAAGACACCGGCTGTTCGGCAGTGATGCCGTTGGGCTCGCCAATCGGCACCGGCCTGGGGATAGCGAACCCACACAATATCGAGATGATTGTCGCCCAAGCCGGTGTCCCGGTAGTGCTCGACGCCGGTATCGGCACCGCCAGCGACGCCGCACGTGCGATGGAGTTGGGCTGCGACGCAGTGCTTTTGGCCAGTGCTGTGACCCGGGCCGCTGATCCGCCCGCGATGGCGGCCGCGATGGCCGCCGCCGTCACCGCCGGCTATCTGGCCCGCCGGGCGGGGCGGATCCCGAAACGGTTCTGGGCCCAGGCTTCCAGCCCGGCGACGATGCGGGCCGGCCTGCGGCCCGCTGAGGAGCCGGGCAATTGAGACCCAGCCCGGCGACGATGCGGGCCGGCCTGCGGCCCGCTGAGGAACTGGGCAATTGAGGCCCAGCCCGGCACGATGAGCCGTTATGTGGCGCTGGGCAGTTCGATGGCGGCCGGTCCCGGTATCCGGCCGCGGGCGGCCGGCGCGCCGTGCGGCTCCGGCCGATCGGCCCGCAACTACGCCCATCTGGTTGCGGAACGATTGAACCTCGACCTGGTCGACGTCACCTTTTCCGGCGCGACGACCGCTCACATCCTCGCCGAGCGCCAGCGCGGCTCACCGCCTCAGATCGAGGCGCTGAACGGTTCAGAGACTTTGGTCACAGTCACCATCGGTGGCAACGACGTCGGCTACATCCCGATGCTGATGGCCGCGTCGCTACCGCGTTTGGTCAGGATGCTGCCGATGATCGCTGCGCTGCTGGACCACGGTGCCCGCGAGGAAGCGCTTGCGCAGGTCGGCGACTCGCTGTGCGCGGTAGGCGCAGAAGTGCGTCGACGAGCCGGCCGCGCCCGAGTGTTGTTCGTTGACTACCTCACGCTGCTGCCCCCGGCCGGGATGAGCGCCGCACCCTTGTCATCGGCCGACGCCGACCTGGGCCGCCACGTCGCCGCACGGCTGGAGGAATGCACCGCAGACGCCGCGCAGGCCACCGGCTGCGGGATTGTGCGCGCTGCATACGCCAGCCGTGAACACCACGCCTGGTCGGCGGCCCCTTGGACGGTAGGCGCGGGCTTGCCGCTGCCGTGGCGTCCCGCGCCTTTTCACCCCAACGCCGCCGGTATGCGCGCGGTCGCGGATCTGCTCACCGGTCAGCTGTGACACCGCCAGCTGATTAAGCAACGGCCGTAGCGGGTAGGCCCGGCGCAGTCGAATATGCCGACTGAGTGCTGGGCCCAGCAATTCGAGTGGAGCCACTGAAAATGACCGCAAGTTTCCAGGCCGCCCATCGCGGCTTTGTGCACACTGCGGCGTTTTACCACTCCGAGCAGGAATACCTCGACCTCGTAGCGACCTTCTTAGCCGAAGGCTTGAGCAACGGCGAGTCGGCGTGGGTTGCCCTACCCACGCACAAGATAGGCCCGGTGCGTGACGCGTTGACCGTCGCGACCACGGGAGCCGCGGCCGCCGATGTGGCGTGGGCCGACATCACCGAGTTGGGCCGCAATCCGGCCCGGCTACTGGCCGCGGAGTTGGCGTTTGTCGAACGGCAGGGTCATCGACGCGTCCGATTGCTCGCCGAGCCGGTGTGGCCAGGCCGCTCCACGGTCGAATATCCCGGCTGCTTACTGCACGAAGCTCTGTCCAATATCGCTTTCGACGGCTGTGACGTGCTGGGACTGTGTCCCTACGACGCTTCCCGACTCGCAGACGGTGTGCTCGCTGATGCCCGCGTCGCGCACCCTTTCCTCGGACACGGCGGATCGCAGCGGCGCAGCCCCGAATACTCAATCCACGCTGCGCTGGACCGCGGCAATGAACCACTGGCCACCAGCCCCGTCGCGGTGACATATACCGTCTACGAGCCGGCAGATCTCAGCGGTGCCCGTCAACACAGCAGCCGGTATGGCCGATTACTTGGCATGTCAGCGGACCGAATCGCCGACTTGCAACTGATCGTCACCGAGCTGGCCACCAACGGATTGCAGCACGGGGGCGGAACAAGTCGGCTCGCACTTTGGGAAGAAGACGGTCACCTGATCTGCGAAGCGCGGGATACTGGATTCATGGCTGACCCGTTGGCCGGGTGCCGGCCGCCGGCCAAGGACAAACCCAGCGCAAGTGGCCTGTTCGTCGTCAACGCGCTGGCAGATCTGGTGCGCATCCATACAACACCGACCGGCACGACCATCCAGGCTTATCTACGGCTGGAGCACTTTTCTGGAGGTGGAATCTGATGCGCTGCAACGGTGTGGTCAGTTCCGCCGCCGGGCTTGTCCCGTTCGGTCACCTGGGCTGGGGCTACCGGGACCGCGACGAGTTCGTTGCCCGCGCGGCTGACTACTTAGCGGACGGGCTGAAGACCAACCAGCGGATGGAATACGTCGGTGACGGTAGCCGAGAAGCGTTGGGTGCCGAACTCGCCGACATCGGCTTCAGCGAAGGTCTGCGATCAGGGCGCATCCGGGTGACGCCGATAGACGATTTCTACGAGTTCAAC
>JAFAQO010000311.1 GCA_019246375.1 Mycobacterium sp.
CGAGACGCGATTTCGGTTGCGCCTCGACCGCCCCTGCACGGTGACAGTCGAAGTCGAAGACGTGCAAGAACACCATATTCGTACCGTCGTAGAGCCTGCCGGTGTCGGCGCGCGCCTCATCGGCTGCGTCGGCGGAGTGGACGAGACGGTCGCTGAGCAGGTACTCACCTACGTTCAGAATCTGATAACAAGCGCTGAGTTCGACGCCGCGATGCACATAGACGTGATGGGGCTGCTGCAGCGCGCATGGGACGCCGATCTGGTGGTCCAAGTTGCACAACCCAACCTGTCGGAGGCCATGACGTTTTGCGACGACGATCGCCTAACTTCTGATTGAGGTGGAGTTGCCGGGGATTCGTCCCACGTTGATCAGGAATGGAGCGTGGCTGATGCAAGCAGCGGCGCCAAGGTCCGGCCGCACCGCGTGATCTGATTCGGCAGACCCTGCTCAAGTAAGCTGGCAAACCATGCAAAAGCGCCGTCGCAGGCTGGGAGTGATGGGTGGGACATTCGATCCCATCCATAACGGCCACCTGGTGGCGGCCAGCGAAGTCGCCCACTTGTTCGACCTCGACGAAGTGGTCTTCGTGCCGACCGGACAGCCGTGGCAGAAAGATCGGTATGTCGCCGCCGCGGAAGACCGCTATCTGATGACGGTGATCGCCACCGCGTCCAACCCGCGCTTCTCGGTCAGCCGGGTCGACATCGACCGGGGCGGTCCCACCTACACCAAAGACACCCTGCGCGATCTGCAAGCGCTCAATCCCGACTCCGAGCTGTACTTCATTACCGGCGCCGACGCGCTGACCTCGATTTTGTCCTGGCAGAACTGGGAAGACCTGTTCGCGATAGCGCGGTTCGTCGGGGTGAGCCGGCCTGGTTACGAGCTGGGTCGCGAACATCTCGCGGATGCGCTCGATGCCCTGCCCGACGATGCGTTGACGCTAGTCGAGATTCCGGCGTTGGCGATCTCATCAACCGATTGCCGCCGGCGCGCCGAGGAATCCCGGCCGCTCTGGTACCTGATGCCCGACGGGGTGGTGCAGTACGTCTCCAAGCGGCGGCTGTACGAAAAGCCGGACACCGGCGAGCCGTCGCGCCGATCAACGGCAGCCGTGACCGCCCGGGATGAGACATGACCGCCAGCCAGGAGGCCATCGACATGGCGACGGTGGCCGCCGGCGCGGCTGCCTCGAAGCTCGCCGATGACGTCGTCGTCATCGACGTCTCCGCGCAGCTGGTCATCACTGACTGCTTCGTGATCGCCTCGGCCTCCAACGAACGACAGGTCAACGCCATCGTCGACGAGGTCGAGGAAAAAATGCGCCGGGCGGGCTACAAACCGGCCCGCCGCGAGGGGGCCCGCGAAGGCCGCTGGACCCTGCTGGACTACGTCGACATCGTCGTGCACATCCAGCATCAGGACGAGCGCAACTTCTATGCCCTGGACCGGCTGTGGCGGGACTGCCCCGTGGTGAAGGTGGACTCATCGACGAACTCAGCGAGCACGCGATGAGGACGCGCCGGCTGGTGATGTTGCGGCACGGCCAAACGGATTTCAACCTCGGCAGCCGAATGCAGGGCCAGCTCGACACCGAGTTGAGCGAACTGGGCCGCGCTCAGGCCGTCGCTGCCGCCGAAGTGCTCGCCAAGCGCCAGCCGATGTTGATCGTGTCCTCGGATCTGCGCCGCGCTTACGACACCGCGGTCGCGCTGGGGGAGCGCACCGGCCTGCGGGTTCGGGTAGACCCCCGGTTGCGCGAGACCCATCTCGGTGACTGGCAAGGCATGACCCACGCCCAAATCGACGCCGCCGCCCCCGGCGCCCGGCTGGCCTGGCGCGACGACGCGTCGTGGGCACCGCATGGCGGGGAAAGTAGAGTCGACGTGGCCGGCCGGGCCCTGCCGTTGGTCGCCGAGTTGGTGGCTGGTGAGCCGGAATGGGGTGCCGCTGATGAGTCGGGCCGTCCCGTGATGCTGGTCGCGCACGGCGGCTTGATCGCCGCGGTGACGGCGGCGCTACTGCGGCTGCCGGTGGTCAACTGGCCGGCGCTGGGCGGCATGGGCAATGCCAGCTGGACGCAGCTGAGCGGATACTCAACCGACGATGCCGACCTGGACGGCATTCGGTGGCGCCTCGACGTGTGGAACGCCTCGGCACAGGTCGCCGGCGATGTCCTTTGAACCGGGGGCACGGCCTGCGCTGCTGGTTTTCGCTGACTCGCTGGCCTATTACGGCCCCACCGGCGGCCTGCCGGCGGACGATCCACGCATCTGGCCCAACATCGTGGCGACACAACTTGATTGGGATCTGGAACTGATCGGCCGTATCGGCTGGACCTGCCGAGACATCTGGTGGGCAGCAACCCAGGACCCGCGGGCATGGGCGGCGCTGCCCAAAGCCGGTGCGGTGATCTTCGCCACCGGCGGGATGGATTCACTGCCGTCACCGTTGCCGACCGCGCTGCGTGAGCTCATCCGCTATGTGCGGCCACCCTGGCTACGGCGCTGGGTCCGCGACGGCTACGGCTGGCTGCAGCCGCGGCTCTCGCCGGTAGCCCGAGCCGCGCTGCCCCCGTGTCTGAGCGCTGAATACCTCGAACAAACCAGAAGTGCAATAGACTTCAACCGGCCCGGTATCCCGATTGTGGCTTCGCTGCCGTCGGTGCACATCGCCGAGACCTACGGCAAAGCCCATCACGGCCGCGCCGCAACCGCGGCGGCGATCACGGAATGGGCGCAGCAGCAAGCTATCCCGCTGGTCGACCTGAAAGCCGCGGTGGCCGAACACATTATGAGCGGTCGGGGCAACCCGGACGGGATCCACTGGAACTTCGAGGCGCACCAGGCGGTCGCCGAACTGATGCTGAAAGCCCTGGCCGAGGCAGGCGTGCCGAACGAAAAAGCTCGCGGCTGAATTTCATGGCTGTCGTTGTTGTCACTGATTCGTCTTCACGTCTACCCGACGAGATGCGCGAGCGGTGGGCGATTCGCCAGGTACCGCTGCACATCCTGCTCGACGACACCGATCTGCGCGAAGGTGTGGATCAGGTTCCCGACAATATCCACGAGCGCGGCGACGCCACGACCGCCGCAGCCACCCCGGCGGAACTGAGCGACGCCTACCGGCAGGCGGTTTCCGATAGTGGCGGCGACGGCGTAGTGGCAGTGCACATTTCATCAGCGTTGTCGGGGACCGTCGGCGCCGCCGAGACGATTGCAGCCGAATTCGGCGGCGCGGTGCGGGTCGTCGACTCCAAGTCGGCCGCGATGGGAACCGGATTCATTGCATTGGCCGCCGCTCGGGCCGCGGGCGATGGCGCCGACCTGGACACCGTGGCACACGCTGCGACTGCTGCGGTGCGGCGCAGTCACGCGTTCATCGTGGTGCACCGGCTGGACAATCTGCGCCGCAGTGGACGCATCGGCGGCGCCGCGGCGTGGCTGGGCACCGCGCTCGCACTCAAGCCGCTGCTGCGCATCGATGACGGCGAACTTGTTTTGGCGCAACGGGTTCGCACCGCCAGCAAGGCGGTGGCGGCGATGATCGACCGAGTTTGCGAGGCCGTCGGTGACCGCCCGGCCGCAGTCGCGGTGCATCATGTCGCCAACCCGGGCGGCGCGGCCGACGTGGCCGCCGCTCTGGCTGAGCGGCTACCGGCATGCGAGCCGGCGATCGTGACCGACCTGGGTCCCGTGCTGGCGTTGCACGTCGGGCCGGGAGCCCTCGCGATATGCGTCGACACCGCAGAGGACGCGTAAGCCCTGGGCCTGCGTCAGGGGTGTGTCGGCACCGCCCGCGGCGCGGTGTCATCGCTCGCACGACGGGGCCGGCGCACGTTGTCGGCGCCGCGGGGGTGCACAATCTGCGGCCACCAGAACCAGCGTCCGAGCATGACCGCAAGCGACGGCATAAGTAGCGTGCGCACGACCAGGGTGTCGAGCAGTAGACCGACACACACGGTGGACCCGAATTGGCCGAGCACCCGCAGGTCACTGCCCAGCATGGATCCCATTGTGAAGGCGAATACCAAGCCCGCGGCCGTGACCACGCCGCCAGTGCCGGCCATCGACCGGATATACCCCGTCTTGAGTCCGGCGTGGATCTCTTCCTTGAACCGGGAGACCAGCAGCAGGTTGTAGTCAGATCCCACGGCCAACAAGATGATGACCGACAGTGCCATCACGATCCAATGGATTTTGATACCGAACAGGTCCTGCCAAATAAGCACCGACAACCCGAAGGACGCGGCAATCGAGCTGGCCGCCGTGCCGACGATAACCAGCGCGGCGACCACGCTTCGGGTGAGCAGCAGCATGATCATGAAGATCAGGGTGAGGGAGGAAACCACCGCGATCATGAGGTCGTATTTGGCGCCGTCGTGCATGTCCTTGAAGGTCGCGGCGGTACCGCCCAAGTAGACCTTCGCCTCCGACAGAGAGGATTGCTTGAGCCCCTCCTGCGCGGCCGTTCGCTCCGCAGCAACCCGCGAGATCCCTTCCGGGGTCATCGGATCGCCCTGGTGGGTGATGAAGAAGCGAACAGACTTACCGTCCGGGGAAAAGAACATCTTCAGGCCCCGCTGGAATTCGGGGTTGCCGAAGGCCTCAGGCGGTAGGTAGAACAAGTCGTCGTTCTTCGAGGCATCAAAGCTTTGGCCCATGACGATGCCGGTATCGCTCATGGCCTCCATCTGGTTGATCATCGCCGCGAAGGTGCTGTGCAGTGTCAGCGTCAGCGCGCGGGTAGTTTTCAGGGTCGCGATCTGTGG
>JAFAQO010000229.1 GCA_019246375.1 Mycobacterium sp.
ACTGTCGCCGAACACCATCAGCAGCGGGTTGTCGGCGAAGTTGAGTTCGACCGGAGCAAGATCCTCTTCCCGTTGCCCGATGACCACCCGATCGCGTCCCGGATACAGCGGACCGACCGCACCTGGGTTGAGGTTGGTGGGCAGCAACCGCACCGGCGGCGCGCTGACCCTGGGGTGGCGGGCGTTGATCGCGGCGACCTGCTCGAACTGCGGCGCCGCGAACAGGAAGTGCTCCGCGGCCATAGTCAGCCCGCGGCCCGGTTGATCGTGCGGCACGGCTTCAGCCGGCCGGCGCAGCGCACCAACCACTCGCACGTTGCTGTCCCGCGCATCGTGCAGCTTGAGCTCGAGCCGCAGGCCGAGACTGTCGCGCATCGCCAGCGGCACCTCTAGCCAGCTTGGGGTCGTGACGACCACATGGATGCCGTAAGCCAGTCCGATATTGACAAGTTCAGTGACCTTGGCCAGTAGCGGGTTTCGGGTGTTGAACTGGTCGGTGTTATCGCGGCTGAACGCGTATAGGTTGTCGATGACCAGGAACACTTCGCCGAACCCATCGGCGAGCGCGGATTCCTGCCGGTGCCGGAAAACCTCGCGCCGTTGCCGGTGACGAAGCAGCTGCTCGAGCTCGCCAAAAGTACGGCGGATCCGTTCGGGTTCCAGCGGCGAGGCCACGCTACCGACGTGCGCCAGGTTCTCCAGCGCCCGCAGCTGGCCGCCGCCGTAATCCAGGCAATAGAACGTCACGTCGTGCGGTGAGTGCAGGTTGGCTGCCGACAGAATAAATGTCTGGAGCGCGGTCGATTTGCCCGACTTGGGGCCGCCGTGGATCACCATGTTTCCAGCCGACGACCGAGCATCGAATATCAGCGGGTCGCGGCGCATCTCGAAGGGTTTGTCTATCTCGCCGAGCGGCCAGCGCGACTGCCCGGGCGGCACCGCCGCACGTGCCAGCACCGCGCTCAGCGGGATCGGGTCGTCAAGCGGTGGCAACCACAACTCGGGGGCGCGTGGCCCGTAACGTGCCAACTGGTCGCCGATGGTTGCGATCAACTTGCGCGGGGGGCGGACCGGTTCAGCTTCGTCCGCACCCGCGAGCACCGTCTCCGGGTCCGGCTCGACGCGCCCCGCGGTGAACAACTTCGGCTCTGGCGCAGAGTGCATCACAACCGTTTTCGTCACGCTGGGCGGATCGTAGATCCCGTCGACATAGGTGCTGCGGAACTTGATCGGAGCAGCGCCCGGTGCGGGCACCAGAAAGCCCACACCCTTATGTTCCTTACCCGACTCGATGTGGTAAGCGTCCTCCACGCCGATGATCTGCCGCGAAACCGCGGGGCTGGCCACCTTCAACCCGATCCGGTAAGAGGTGTTCTTGTCGATGTCCTTGATCTTTCCCACGTCAAGTGTTTGGGATGCGAAAAGGATATGGATGCGGAATGAGCGGCCCTTGCGCGCCACGTAGTCAAACAATTCCGCGTAATCGGGGTGGTCAGCCAGCATCAACGTGAACTCGTCAGCGACCACGAACAGCGTGGGGATTGGCACCAGGTCGTATCCGGCCACCCCACCCCTTTCGCGAGCGGCCTCGTATTCAGTTACCGAATTGAAGGCGCTCCCCTGGACCCGGCGACCGGCCTCTCGCAGCAGCACCTCGCGACGGGCGACCTCACCGCGCAGCGTGTCGGCGAACCGGTCGGCCAGTGACTTTTTCTCCGCCATGTTCGAGATCACCGCGACTACCTGTGGGAAGTTGCGGAAGCTGTCGGCACCGGCTTCGCCTTTGAAGTCGGCGTAGATCACGATCAGCCGGTCAGCGGAGTGAGTTGTCAACAACGACAACAAAATCGACATCAAGGTCTGCGACTTGCCAGAGCCTGTCATGCCGATCATCAGGCCGTGCGGGCCCATTCCGCCCTCGGCTTCATCCTTGAGGTCGAAGATCAGCGGCTCACCGGTCGCAGTGACGCCGATCGGGACGCGCAACTCGTCGTCGCGGCGGCGCGGCGCCCACAGCGCGGGTACATCCAGCGCCGATGCGTCGGGGATTCCCAGCAGCGTGGTGAAGGTAGCGCCGCTGCTGCCCGCCGAGCGCAGTCCGGCATGGGTGGGGTCGGAGTCCCACCGCGACAGCCTGCGGGACAGGTGGGCGGCCTCGTCAGCGCTGAGTTGGTCCGCACGGTCGATGTAGCGCTGCCAGCCGCCGGTCTGCCACCGCTCGATGCTTCCGTCTGTGATCCGCAGAATCGGTCGCTCCGGATTCGAATATTGTTCGCGGTGCGGCGGTGTGGTCGAGCGGTGTATGACGGTGACCCCGGCCCACCCGGCCGCCAGCGTCGAGGAGTTCACATCGTAGTCGGGGTCGTCGACGACGATCAGCAGGTGCCGCACTGCTTCCGACTGGCCGCCGGTGAACGACGGGCGGTCTGCGAGCGCCGGCCCTAGCAGCGCGGCCAGCTGATCGATGTTCGTCGATAAGTAACGTGCCGGTCCCACACCGTCAAGCTCGCCTGGAATATCCACGTGCGGAAGCCATTTCAGCCACGACCAGTCTTCGGCTTCCAAATCCGGAGTCGCCAGCGCGACCCCGAGGACAGTCGGGTCGTGCCAGGTCACCGCCTGGGCGATCCAGGCCCGCAACGCCCCCCGCACTTCGTCGACCTCGCCGAGCATCGTTATGCGCGACACGTTCGCCAGGTCGATACCCGTCGGTGCGTCGCGGAGCGTGCGCTGCGTGTCGAGCAGGCTTCGCAATGCGCTGTGCGATACCGGTTCCAGGTCTATTTCGTCGGCGATGTCGTTGACTCGCACCGCGGTGGCCAGCGGTACGGTGTGCAGCCCGGCCCGCACCACCAGGAAGTCGGCGTCGTGCGGATCGCGCTCCCATTGGCGGCGCGATCCCGGCACTGTCACCAAATCCGCCGGGTGGGGATGCGACCACTCGGCCGCCGCGCGCTGTTGGGCAGCCTGGGTCCGAATATTGTCCCGCACCACCGACAGGTAACGCAGGTAGTCGGCGCGCTCGGCGTCAACCTCCTCAGTGCGCGTCTTGTTGCCTGTGCCGCGGTAGAGCGCGGTCGCCGCCAACAACAGCACGAATGGGAAAAACATTGTCTGTGGGGACATCAGCCGCATGCCGGTGGCGAACAACGCGACGATCATTCCGACGATCAGGATCACGATCAGGAAGGGCAACGCGCGCCGCAGCAGTGACGGCGGGATTACCCGCGGCAACTCTGGTGGCGCCTCGATGGTGATCGTGCCCTTACGGGTCTTCGGCGGAGGCAGCCGGCGGCGGGCCTCGAAGATCAGTCGGCTCATCGGGTCTCCTGCGCGACTGGGTGAGTCCGTTGCGAATCGGGCGAAAGGCTGTCGTGGGCCAGGAGCGCGTCGGCACGCGATAGCGTCGGGCCGGGCGCGAACAACGACAGCATCGACCACGGAATGGAAACTGGTGGTGGCGTAAGCCCAAGGGCATCAACTGTTTTAGCGTGACCGGTCGCGCCGGCTTCCTGGTCGATGCCATATCGGACCCCGGTGTCGGCGACCCAGAACAGCGACCCCGCCGGCGGTGCTGCTGCGTCGGTACCGACAGTCTGCACGAAGTAACCGCTGCCCGGCGCCAGCGCGACGCGGCTAGCGGTCCCGTCTAGGCCAGCGCCGACCAGATCGACAGTGCGCACCGCGTCGGGCACGGGCAGCGCCGAGCCGGACAGCAATGTCAGTGAGCTGGTGCTGGCGCCGGACGGCTTGCTCCAATACGCGCAGGTGACCGGAGCACTGGCATTGTCGACAGCCGTGAGCCGCTGATCGGGATAGCGGGTGGTGTCCAGCATCCGCGACACCGGCAGCCGTGCGACCTTATCGGCGCCCAGCACCGGCGGCTGGTCCAGCCCATAGGAATTGGTGTTGCGCAGCATCGCGGCGAGCACCGGCGAAATCGGTTGCAGGCCGTCCGGCAGCACCGCGTAGAGCACATTGTTACCTGGATTGTTTTCTAAGCCATGGGTTACCACCACGGCTCCGACCGGCACGGGCACTGGCAGCGCGAAGCGGGGCGGGCTGCCGGCATCTGGGATGGCCGGGGCGGCCAGCGCCGGAGCTTCGGGAACCGCATTGAACAGCCCTGCCGCGATGGGCCGGGGCTTGGGCACGTCGGTGCCGAGGCCAAGCGCACCAGTGACGGCACGATCGGCCAAATCAATCGGGCTGCGCCTGCCGTTCCACAGCAGCCAAATTCCGGTGCCGTTATCGACCACCACCGCTCGCCCGGCACCGAGCGCGGCTGCCCGTGCCCCGCTGTTGTCCGGAGTTCCGGCGAGCACCGTGACGCCGGCGGTGGGACCAGAGATCGCATCGCACACCGCCCAGTTCGCATCCTTGGCGCTGCTTTGCACCATTCGTTCGGGTGCGCCCGGGATGCCGATCAGATTGCCGCGCGGATATTGGTCCAAGACACTGCTTTTCACTGCGGTGGGTGTGACCGGCCGACCGACGATCAGCCGCGCGGAGGTGAGGTTGAGCACCGGGTGCAGTTGGTCCCCGACCCGCACATACAGTGCGGCGGTGGACCTATCGGCCAGCACGGGGTTGCTGCCCGCCGAACCGCCGGGCCGGATGAGGGAGAACACGAAGCAGCCGATCAAACCTGTGATCACAACCAGCACACCCATCAAGACAGCGCGCGATTGGGTGCGCAGCGGATCGACGAGCATCCGGGTGTCGTGCAGGGCGACGCCGGAGGCGATCCGGCGCATCACGAACCGCCAGCCGGTCACCTGGTGGCGGGTGACGAAACCGCGGCGATATACGACCTTGTCGGGGTTGTCGTTGACCGGGGTGCGCGATGCGAACGAGCGCCGGTCGTCGTCCGGCTCGCGGTCCGTCATGCCGGCACCTCCAGGCCGAGGCCGCGCAGCAGCAGGGGCACCGAATTGGCGACGTCGTCTGCGATGATCGTCATCAGCTGGTCATCGGTGAATGCGTCGGTTCCGGCCTCTTCCGAGTGATCCAGCCGGAATTCGCGTTCCTCTTCGGATTTTTCGACGACGTTGCGTACGAACCGCCCGTTGCCCGCGATGTCGAGGCCGCGCCGTGACACCCCGTTGAAGTCGGGCTTCGACGTCGAAGCCAGGTGGGCGAACAATGTCTCGAGATCGTCGAGCGCGGCCTGTTCGAAACGGCTGTCGCGCTTCTCGGCCATGAACTTAGCAATATCAACCAATTCGGCCGGGGTGTACGACGGGAAGTCGATGCTGCGGGTGAACCGCGAGCGCAACCCTTCGTTGGTGTCGAGGAACTTGTCCAGGTCGGCGCGGTAGCCGGCGATGATGACCACCAGTCGATCCCGGTCGTTTTCCATTCGGGCCAACAGCGTGTCGATGGCCACCAGACCGAAGTCGTTCTTGGCGCCGGTGGCCACCAAGGCGTATGCCTCGTCGAGGAACAGCACACCATCCAGTGCGCTGTCGATGATCGCGTTCGTCTTGGCCTCGGTCTCACCGATGTGCTGGCCGATCAGATCGGCTCGGTGCACCTCTCTGATGTTCTCTTTCTTCAAAAGACCCAGGCCGCAATAGATTTTAGCGACGACCCGGGCGCTGGTCGTCTTACCTGTGCCGGGCGGTCCGGTGAAGACCAGGTGGTTGGTGCGCCCTGCCGTCGATAGCCCGCGCTGCTGGCGCAGCACCGCCATGGCCACCGAGCTCTTCAGCCGTGAGACCTGGTTTTTGACCTGCTCGAGGCCGATGAACTCGCCCAGTTCGTGTTCGGCCTCGGCGAGCAGCGCGTCCTTGCGCTGCTGAGCCTCGGGGTCGACGAAGTCGGCTTCGCCGGGTTCGGTGTCGGAGTCCCACGGGTCGGTGCGGGCTTCGATCCGATCCGCAGTAGTGGTGACGATCCCGAAGCTCTCATCGGATAAGGCTTGCTGAACCTGTTCGTTCTCCGGATTGGCCGCATACAGGTCCTGCAGAACTTCGATCGCCGACTCCTCGTCAGTCTGCGCCCGCAGCACGAGCGCTTTGGCCAGCGCGCCGTCGACCGCAGCGACAGCGATCGGCCCTTGGGGTTCCTCGAGGTACGACAAAGCCGGGGCGAACATGCCCAGCCGGGCCAGCGCAATGCCCAGGGTGACCTTGGCGGCATGCGCAAAAAGTTCGTCGAGACCCGGGTCGTTGACGATCGGGGTGAGCAGCTTGACGACGTCCGACCAACGCTGGGCACGGTGATGGATGGCGACCGCGATCCAGCGTGCGTCGCGCCAACTCGGCCGGCGCTCGGAAATGCCGGCAACCAATCGGTGCGCGTCGGCGTATCGCCCGTCTGCTGCCAGCGCCGCAGCGTAGGCGAGCTGGAAGTCGTCGGGATCGGTTGCCCGGAACCGTAGATAAAGACCGGTGTCGTACTGGAAACCCAGCACCCGGGGCGCCAGTTCCACCTGGCGCTGCAGCAGCCCCGCGGTGGACGCCGTCCGCGATACCGCTTCGAGCACCGGGGCCGACGTGTCGCCGGCGGCGGCCAGCCCGGTCCACGCGTCGCATTGATCGTGGGCAATGCGGGTGAGCGCGGTGAACCCCGATCGGGCGGCAGCCAGGTCGGCCGGACGTTGCCGGTCGTAGACCGGGATCCCCAGCGCCCGGCAGCAGGTGGCGAACCGGCTGATGACGTCGCCGTCTAGCCGGGCTGCGGCAGGACGAGCAACCAGCGTCCCGGCGTCACCTCTTTCCACGCCCCATACCCTCCCTGGGTTTCTTAGCGTTACCTAACTTCGGTGAAGTTAGCATAGGCTAATTCGCAAGATCTCCGATTGGTCGAATTAACGAGCCGGCTCATTCCCGGACAGCGCTGACCAACGTGTTACGGGCGACCATCGACTCGGCTTCGGTGCCCGGGCCGGGCACCGGCCGGCCAACCTCGCGCAAGTAGGTTGCCAGCGGTGTCCCGACCGCGGTCCAGCCCCGCTCGCCGAACCACTCCTCGGCGGGGGCATACCGCTCGTTGTAGACCAACTGGAAGAACAGGCGCTGGTCGTCTTCGGAGTTGCGTTCCTCCTCGACGGCGGCTGCGAACTCGTCCCGGTCCATCGGCGCTCCGTCCTCGACCGCGACGTGGCTGCCTGGGCCGGCCAGCGCGTCGATCCCGGTGAACAGCTGATTCTGCGCCGCAGCCGGAAGATAAATCAGCAAGCCCTCGGCAATCCAGGCCGACGGCTTGGCAATGTCAAAGCCGTTGTCATGCAGCGCCTGTGGCCAGTCGTCACGTAGGTCGACGGCAACCTCGCGACGCTCAGCCTTGGGTTGAGCACCGTGTGCACTGAGTACCTCACGCTTGAAGTCCAAAACCTCGGGGCGGTCCAACTCGAAGATCGTCGTGCCGGTCGGCCAAGGCAGCCGGTAGGCGCGCGAGTCCAGGCCCGCCGCCAGGATGACCACCTGTTGCACACCGGCGTCGGCGGCCCGGCGGAAATAGTCGTCGAAATATCTGGTGCGCGCGCCTTGGAAGTTGACGAAGTGCTCGCCGAAATCGCTTGACTTGAGGGGGTGTTCGGGTACTTTGCCGTCGAGCACGTCAGCCGCCGGTCCGCCCACGGCGCGACAAAAAAGCTCGGCGAAGGGGTCGACCGCCAGCGGGTTGGGCTTCTGCGCTTCCAATGCTCGCGCGGTCGCCACGAATAAAGCAGTTGAACCGACACTTGTCGTGATGTCCCAGCTGTCACCTTCGCTACGCACGCAACAGACCCTACGCCGACGTGCATCGGTGCGGTTCGCGATGGGGCGCAACTGCACTGGGTGATGGGATGGCAGAGTCATCCGCCCCATTTGGCGCCTTCGGCTTGGTCGCGGGCATACATCGACAAGGTGTTGTTCTCATGGGTGCCGGCCATCGCATGATAGGCGCGCACCAGCTCGCTGGCGGCCTGATTCCACTGGGTCTGCCACAACTGATAGCTCATCCCGGTATCACCTTGCCAGGCACTCGACAACGCCGCCTGCTCACTGGCGATATCCGCCCCCAAGCTCTGTAGCGTGCCCGCATACCCGGTCATGTCAGCGGCATGGGCCAACATCGCCGGGTAGTTGTACATAATCTGCGACATCACAA
>JAFAQO010000328.1 GCA_019246375.1 Mycobacterium sp.
CGAGGTCGGCGGCCTGGCGCGCACGGACAACTCCGGGTGGGGCCGAGAATTCGAGCGCCTGACCGAGCGGTTGCTGGAGGGATTCGAAACCCGCTCGACTTGCGAATCGTCGCGGCCGATGCAGCCCGCCGGCGGAGCCGGGATTGAGGAGTGGCGCCAATGAACACCCTGCACGTCAATATCGGGCTGGCCAGATATTCCGACTGGGCGTTCACCTCGGCGGTGGTTGCTCTGGTGATCGCGCTGCTGCTGCTGGCCTTCGAGCTGGCCTATGTCGGTGGCCGCCGGGCGGACCAGCGCGCGCGGGTGCTGGTCGGCGCGGTTGCCGCAGACAGCGCGACACCCGGCGTCGTTGTCGACGGACCGCGGCGACCGTTCGACGAGCGCGTCGGGCGGGCCGGCCTGGCGGTGCTCTACATCGGCATCGGGCTGTTGCTGACCTGCATCGTGCTGCGCGGCTTGGCCACGCTGCGGGTGCCGTGGGGCAACATGTACGAGTTCATCAACTTGACGTGCTGCTGCGGGCTGGTGGCCGGCGCGATCGTGCTGCGCCGCCCGCAATACCGGGCGCTGTGGGTCTTCCTGTTGCTGCCGGTACTGGTTTTGCTGGCAGTGTCCGGGCGCTGGCTGTACGCCCACGCCGCGCCAGTGATGCCGGCCCTGCAATCTTATTGGCTGCCGATCCACGTGTCAGTGGTCAGCCTGGGTTCCGGGGTGTTCTTAGTCGCCGGCGTGGCCAGCATTCTCTTCCTGCTGAGAATGTCTCCGCTGAGTGATCCCGACGCCCCGGGCGCGCTGGCACGTGTGGTGCGCCGGTTGCCCGACGCCCAAACTCTGGACCGGATCGCCTACCGAACCACGATCTTCGCGTTCCCGGTGTTCGGGTTCGGGGTGATGTTCGGCGCGATCTGGGCCGAACAAGCATGGGGGCGGTACTGGGGCTGGGATCCCAAGGAGACTGTTTCGTTCGTCGCCTGGGTGGTGTACGCCGCCTATCTGCACGCCCGGTCGACGGCGGGCTGGCGTGACAGCAAGGCGGCCTGGATCAACGTGGTCGGCTTCGTGGCCATGGTGTTCAACCTGTTCTTCGTTAACCTGGTGACTGTAGGGCTGCACTCGTACGCTGGTGTGGGTTGACCTGGCACGATCGGCGCTGACCAGCGCTGCCATCCGGTTCGTTGACAAGCGACCCGAGTACTGCAAAAGGGGAATGTGCACGTGTCTGACCATCCAATGCAGGGTCCCGGGCCGTCTCGAGGCCAGGGAGAACAGCCGACAACGCAGTTGCCGCCTCAGCAGCAACCCGGTGAGCAGGCGGCCAGAGCCGCTGATGCGCCGACAAAGGCGTTCGCTGGATTTCGCAGCCAGCAGCGTCGTACCGCTGAAGCCCAGACGCGCGGCGTGCCGCCTCCTCCCACGCGTGCTGAGCCCCGGGCTTGGACGGCCACCCCGGCCAGGGGACTTCCCAACGTCGTCGACTCGCCGCAAAACACCTACTACGGGGCGCCACCGACTGAAATGTCGCCGGAGGCGCCGCACTCCCCGGTGGCCGTGCACCCCTCGCCGTATCCGGAACTGTCCACCAGCACCTTGTTGCGGCAAGTCAAACCGCCACCATCCGAAGGTTGGCGCCGGTGGCTCTACATCTTGTCGGGCCAGCTGATCAACGTCGGCGAGAGCCCGCGGGTCACCCGCTACAACGACCTCGTGGTCCAGGTCAACCGACCGTTGCGGGGCTGCTACCGGATCGCGATGCTGTCACTGAAGGGTGGGGTGGGCAAGACCACCATCACCGCGACCTTGGGCGCCACCTTCGCGTCCATCCGTGGTGACCGGGTGGTGGCAGTGGACGCCAACCCCGACCGCGGCACGCTGAGTCAAAAGGTGCCGTTGGAAACACCGGCCACGGTGCGGCACCTGCTGCGCGACGCCGAGGGCATCCAGCGCTACAGCGACGTCCGCAGCTACACCTCGCAAGGTCCCAGCAGGCTGGAAGTGCTCGCCTC
>JAFAQO010000481.1 GCA_019246375.1 Mycobacterium sp.
TAGTGCGGAGCCAGTAGCCAATCCAGGGCGCGCAGCAACACCGCGACGACGTGACTTGTGAGTCATGTGGAATCCTTCATCACTATCGCTGTCTGGAATGTTGGTGACGATCTGATGTTCGTGACGATGTCTGAACAATCCAGTTAACATGACCGTCAAAAATGTCTCAGCGATTCGATCAAAGTCTTCGGGAGAATTTGTTTCCTTGGGTCAGAAGAAAACAACCAGCGGCGGATCTGGCGTGGTGGTCGTCTGGCTGGCGCCAGGGGTGGGCGCCCGCCGCGGTTGCAGGCCAGCCGTGCGCAGACGCGGGCAGGCCTCATCTCGTTGGCGGTTCGCAGCGGCTGCATTGATGGTGCAGCGGGCGTGGGCAGGCCGTAGTTCGCCGTTGTCGTCGCCATGGTCCGCACGTCCGCCAACCGCCCGCGACGACCGCGCGCCGATGCTAAGTGCCGCTTGTCCAGCAGCCGTGCCTCTTGAGCTTTCGTGCACATTCGTGGGCTTCCTTCGAGAATGGTGCCGCCCAACGGATTTCGGCCTTCATTTTTGGCGTGCAAAGGAACGGGGATGAATCGCCTCCGTCGAGGCGGTAAACCGGCCCGAGTTGCAATCTCGAAGCAGTGGCGCGGTCGTTGCCGGCGGCGGCGCTCGGAGTGGTCGGGTTGGGGCCATGCCTCGGTGGGGTGGTCACCCAGGTCCCTCGCAGTGCGAGCGCGGGCGGTCGGTCGTCCGCTTGCTACAAAGCCCCGAGTTTCGACTGGAGCACCTCAGCGCGCGTTATCAGCCAATCTTTTACCGCCTGTCGGTCATATTGCCCAATGCCGTTAAGACCCGTTCGGTGCAGACAGCTAGCCGGTGTAGCGCCATTTTCTCTGGAGTGTCGCCGGCTGCGGTGATTTGCTTAACTTCGGCGGCTTCGTCCCAGATGGGTGCATGTCGGTCATATCGTTTTCGTCGCTAAGTCACGCGCTGGTCAGAACGCCAACCGGGAGGGTCGCTCAGTCCAGGTAGTCGCGCAGGACTTGAGAACGGCTGGGGTGACGCAACTTCGACATCGTTTTGGACTCGATCTGGCGAATGCGTTCCCGCGTGACGCCGTAGACCTGGCCGATCTCGTCAAGGGTACGGGGCTGGCCGTCGGTGAGTCCGAAGCGCAGTCGTACGACACCGGCCTCGCGTTCGGACAGCGTTTCCAGCACAGACTGCAGCTGGTCTTGGAGCAGGGTGAACGACACCGCGTCGACGGCCACCACCGCTTCACTGTCCTCAATGAAGTCGCCGAGCTGGCTGTCACCCTCATCGCCGATGGTTTGGTCCAACGATATCGGCTCGCGGGCGTACTGCTGGATCTCCAGCACCTTCTCCGGAGTGATGTCCATTTCTTTGGCCAGCTCCTCAGGCGTGGGCTCGCGGCCCAGGTCCTGCAGCAGCTCACGCTGAATGCGGCCCAGCTTGTTAATCACCTCGACCATGTGCACGGGTATGCGGATGGTCCGGGCCTGATCGGCCATGGCGCGCGTAATAGCCTGACGGATCCACCATGTCGCATAGGTGGAGAACTTGTAGCCCTTGGTGTAGTCGAACTTCTCGACGGCGCGGATGAGACCCAAGTTGCCCTCCTGGATCAGGTCCAGGAAAGCCATGCCGCGGCCGGTGTAGCGCTTGGCCAGGGACACCACCAGCCGCAAGTTGGCTTCGAGCAGATGGTTTTTCGCGCGGTCGCCGTCGCGGCAAATCCATGCCATGTCGCGTCGCTGGGTGACGGGCAGCTTGTCGCCGCGCTCAGCCATCTCGGCCATCAGCTGGGTGGCATAGAGGCCGGCCTCGATCCGTTTGGCCAGCTCGACCTCTTCCTCCGCGTTGAGCAGCGCGACCTTACCGATTTGCTTGAGGTAAGCGCGAACCGAGTCCGCCGATGCGGTGAGTTCAGCATCCTTGCGGGCCTGACGCAGCGCCTCGGACTCGTCCTCGTCCCAGACAAAATCTCCGGAGGCCTTGTCCTTTTCGCTGGGTTCGGCGATTTCCTCGTCGTCCTCGACGGCATCCGCGGGAGTGGTAGTGGCTGCGTCGGTAGCGACGTCCTCGTTGTCGCCCTGGTCGAGCTCGACGTCGGTGCTCTCGGGCACTACATCCGCGAGATCGTCGAGATTGTCGTCGTCGAGATTGAGGTCGGCCGCGTCGATGTCGATGTCCTCGGCTTCGAGTTCCTCACCCGGCTCCAGATCGGGCTCGGCGTCGAGGTCCTCGTCAGCAGTGTCAGGTGGGGTGGCATCGGCAACGACTTTGAGATCCTCAGGCTTCGCGTCCTTTTTGGCGCGGCTTCGACCGGGCGCTGGCTTGGCTGTGCCGCTATCGGCTGAAGCGCGGTCCTTCTTCGGGGAACCGGTCTTCGTGGCCGCGCTGGGCTTGGCCGAGCCGGATGCTGACTTGGTGGTGCGGGTGGCTGCCTTGGCGCCTCGTTTGGCGGTGGCAGAGCCGTTGGCAGACTTTCCTGTGGCGCCCTTCGCGCTGGCCTTAGCGGGCGACTTGGTGGCGCTGCGTTTCACCGGCTCATCGGTCGACCGGCTTACCTTGGTCGCTGCCACGTACACCCCTTCGGTCTGACTCACTTCCGGGGCCCTGGGCGCACGTGACCCGAAAGTGTCGGCTATATCGAATGTCGGCGTGGATACTCGCCGCTATCGGTTCAGGCGACCGCCGGTGACCATTGTAACGACAGGATGCGCTCGGACCCGCCGACCGGGCAAAAATCAGTGCGTGACGTCGCTGGTAGCCGCCATTGCCGCGCCTACGATCCCAGCGGTGTTCAGCAAGGCCGCGGCGACGACAGGGGTTCGGTTCTCAAGCAACGGCAGCCACTTGTCAGCCTTGCGGCTGATGCCGCCCCCGGCGATGAACAGGTCGGGCCAGAATGCGTTCTCGTACGCCACCAGCACCTTCGTCACCTCCTTGGCCCACTTCTTGTAGCTCCAGCCATGCCTGTCCCGGACCGATGACGCCGCGCGGTGTTCGGCCTCTTTGCCGTCGACCTCCAGGTGTCCGAACTCAGTGTTGGGCAGCAATATCCCGTTGTGAATGAGCGCCGAGCCGATTCCGGTGCCAAAAGTGAGCAACACCACCAGGCCGGGCTTGTCCTTCCCCGCCCCGTAGTGCTGTTCAGCGAGCCCGGCCGCGTCGGCGTCGTTGAGAACGACTATGTCCTGGCCGTCGAGTTCCGCGCCGATGACCTCTCGCGCGTTGCATCCAATCCACGATTTGTCGACGTTGGCTGCGGTCTGAACGACGCCATGGGTGACGACGCCGGGATACGTCACCCCGAGCGGACCGGTCCAGCCGAACTCGTTGACGACGGCCGCGATGGTCTTTGCGACCGCCGGGGCGGTGGCCGGCTGCGGGGTCGGCAATTTGAATCGGTCACCGATCAGCTGCCCGGTTCTCATGTCGACGATTCCGCCTTTGACGCCGCTGCCCCCGACGTCGACACCAAACCCGCGCTGCTGCGTGGCATCTCCCGCATCGCTCACCGAAGTGCCCGTGGTCGAGTCGGTCCTGGTCATCGAATCTCCTCGGCGAGACATGAATGTGTCCACACCTTAGCCCGACGAGGAGTCGGGCAGTGCGATCCGGCCCGGCGACGAGACCGGCGAGACGAGCCGCGGTGTCGACTGTGATGCGATAGACCCGTGACAAGACCTGACATCCAGCCGGCGAAGCTACGGTCGGTGGCCGAAACGCTTGCTGCGGAGGCGGCCGCATTTGTGCGGCGCCGCCGTTCCGAGGTGTTCGGCGCCGACGGCTGCGCTGCCGGCAGTGGCGCGGTGCGGACCAAGAGCACGCCGACCGATCCGGTGACCGTGGTCGACACCGAAACCGAACGGCTGCTGCGCGATCGGCTCGCACAACTGCGCTCTGGCGAGCCGGTTCTCGGCGAAGAAGGTGGCGGGCCGGCCGACGCGACCGCCGCAGATGCCGACACCGTCACCTGGGTGCTCGACCCCATCGATGGCACAGTGAATTTCGTTTACGGCATCCCGGCTTACGCGGTGTCTGTCGCCGCACAGGTTGACGGCGCCTCAGTGGCAGGCGCGGTCGCCGACGTCGTGGGCGGACAGCTGTATTCGGCAGCAGTGGGGCTCGGAGCGCATGTCACCGACGAGGACGGAACCCGGGCGTTACGGTGCACCGCCATCAGCGATTTGTCGATGGCCTTGTTGGGCACCGGGTTCGGCTATTCCCAACGGCGCCGCGCCACCCAGGCTGTGCTGTTGGCCCAAATGCTGCCGACGGTGCGTGACGTGCGTCGCATCGGCTCGGCGGCGCTGGACTTGTGTATGGTGGCGGCCGGCCGGCTGGACGCGTACTACGAGCACGGTCTCAATGTCTGGGACTGCGCAGCCGGTGTGTTGATCGCGGCCGAGGCCGGAGCCCGCGTAGTGCTTCCGGCACTGGACCAGCCGGCGGGCGGCGCCGGCCTTGTGGTTGCTGCTGCCCCTGGGATAGCGGATGAACTGTTGGCCGCCTTGCAGCGATTCGACGGCCTGGAGCCGATCACGGCGTGATTCGCCCGCCGACGATGCGGGCCGTGTCACGATCCGGCGAGGAGGCGGGCCATCGGATTCGGCTCAGCAGCTGTTGGAGTGGACTTTCTGCAAAAGGATGGGGTCGGATTGCCCGGTGGCTTCCGGCCGCAGGCCGGCGAGCACGGCGTCGATGTCGTCGCTGTGCGTCAACGTCGTGAACTCGGTGCCAATAACAAGGTCGACGGAGTCGTCGGGCCGGTCGTCCCGGAACAACTCGGTGCACGGCGCCACCAACCACACGGCCGCCGCCGCGGCCTGGCCGGCTTCCCCGAAACGGATCTGGCCCTGGCAGGTCAGCCGGGCGTTGGCGTAGAGCGGGTCATTGGCAGCGGTCGGCTGGGGGAAACCGAGGTCGCGCAGGGCACTTGCGACCTCGCCGGCCTGACCGCCGTGGCCGCTAGCGTTCAGGACGTGAACTTTGGTGTCGATGAGTTTGGCGGGACCGACGTGCGTCATCGCGGTCCGGCTCACCGGCTCGCCCAGCTTAGGGGGCTCGGCCCCGGGTTGCTGCGGCGGCGGGTTGCACACCACGGCCTCGCGGACGTCCGGCGGCCGGGTCAGCGCAAAAATCCACACCAGTCCCGTCGCCACGAGCAGGACCGCCAGGACGGCAATCGCCGGCCGTGGGTTACGGCGCCGAAAAGGCCTACCATGTTTGTCGAAAGCCGTGCCCTCGGTGATTTGCGCGACCACGTAAGCACTCTAAACGCAGTGTTTGAAAAGACCCACGGCGGTTACCCACCGGATGTGACGTAAATCACACTCGAATGAACCAACATACGGGCACGAATCGTTTTGTGGATGCGTTCGACGCTGGTACAACAAAGCGTTGCTTGGCAGGTTCACGAGGGGATGCGAGGAAAGACCATGCCTACCGACTATGACGCCCCACGGCGCACCGAGACTGATGACGTTTCCGAAGATTCGCTTGAGGAACTCAAAGCGCGGCGAAACGAAGCGGCCTCGGCGGTGGTCGACGTCGACGAATCTGAAACCGCTGAATCCTTCGAACTGCCCGGTGCCGACTTGTCCGGCGAAGAGCTGTCAGTACGCGTCATTCCCAAGCAAGCCGACGAGTTCACCTGCTCGAGTTGCTTCTTGGTGCAGCACCGCAGCAGGCTCGCCAGTGAGAAGAACGGCGTCATGATCTGTACTGACTGCGCGGCCTGACGGGTCCGGGTTGCCCGGCTCATCGCTGCTCGCGGGTGGTATGCCTGCCTCGGCCGGCTACAGCGCCCTCGTGGACACCGGGCGGGTCAGGTCCGCAATGCTGCCAGCACTCGTTCCGGGTGACGGCAACTCACCAACCAATAGGGCGTGGGATCATCCGCGTCGTCAAGAACCGCCAGCACCATGGGTCCGATCCACCCCCTATGCAACACAAACGCCGCAGGGTCGAGTTGGCGCCCCAGCGCCGCGGACTTGGCCGTGCGAGGCACCTCGGCGGACCGGGCGATCACGGTGACGGGCAAATGCGCTTCCCCGGCCCATAATTCGCTTCCGGCGTCACCGACAGCGACTTGGATGTCGACCCGGCTTAACCACAGCAGCGCACCCGCGGCCACCGCGAACAGCACTGCAAACGGCAGCCAGTCCGGCAGACCGGGCACACCTCGGTTGACCTCGAGCGCGATGATCGCGGCCAGTCCGAAGCCCAGTGGCCACCACCACAACGGAACCCACAGTCGCTCGCGATACCGCACGTTTTGCGGCGCGACGCGCGTACCAGGCACCCGGCCAAGAGTAATCTGTGGCCCCGTGTCGACCAGTCTTGCGGTTGTTCGCCTGGACCGCGGCCTTCCGCTGCCCAGCCGTGCTCACGACGGTGACGCCGGTGTCGATCTTTACAGCGCCGAGCATGTCGAACTCACGCCCGGGCAGCGCGCATTGGTGCCGACCGGCATCGCGGTCGCCATCCCGTACGGAATGGTCGGGCTGGTGCACCCGCGCTCCGGTTTGGCTGCGCGGCTGGGGCTTTCGATCGTCAACAGCCCCGGCACAATCGACGCCGGCTATCGCGGCGAGGTCAAGGTTGCGCTGATCAACCTCGACCCGGTTACGCCGATCGTCGTGCACCGCGGCGACCGGATCGCCCAATTGCTGGTTCAAAAGGTCGAGTTGGTCGACGTGGTTGAGGTCCCGTCGTTCGACGAGGCGGGGCTGGCTCAAACATCCCGTGGCGACGGCGGTCACGGTTCCTCCGGCGGACATGCGAGTTTGTGACCCGCTGCCGACGATGCAGAGCGAAGCGATGAGGAGCGGCACGTGTGATGGCATTCGGTAAGCGCAAGCCCAAAGGCGACAGCACGCCCATGTCCAGCGAGCCGCAAGAGGTGGGTAGGCTCCCTGAACCCGAACCGACCGCCGAGCCGGCGGTCGAGCCGGAACCCGCCGAGGAACTCGACGGCCCGTTCGACATCGGAGACTTTGACGACCCGGCGGACGCGGAGCTTGCCCGTCTTGATCTCGGTTCAGTGCTGATCCCGATACCCAGTGCGGGTCAGCTGCAAGTCGAGGTCACCGAGACCGGCGTTCCCAGTGCGGTATGGGTGATGACACCCAACGGTCGGTACACCATCGCTGCCTATGCGGCGCCGAAGACCGGGGGTTTGTGGCGTGAGGTGGCCAGTGAGCTCGCCGACTCGCTCCGCAAGGATGCGGCTGCGGTTTCAATCCAAGACGGTCCGTGGGGCCGGGAGGTGGTGGGCACCGCGGGTGGTGTGGTGCGGTTCATCGGAGTCGACGGCTACCGCTGGATGATTCGGTGTGTCGTCAATGGGTCGCACGAGACAATTGACGCATTGACCGAGGAGGCTCGCGAAGCCTTAGCGGACACGGTTGTTCGCCGAGGTGATACGCCGCTACCGGTAAGGACACCGTTGTCGGTGCAGCTGCCCGAGCCGATGGCGGCGCAGCTTCGGGAGGCCGCCGCCCAGCAGGCGCAACAGTCGGCCATGTCCGAGCAGGCAGCGCGCCGCAGCGCCGACGGTTCGGCGATGCAGCAGTTACGCACCACGACTGGTGGCTAGCCCGGCGACGATTCGGGCCGGCACGAGGCACGATGCGGGGGTCCCCCCGCTTGCGGGGGAAGAGCTGGCAATCGGACTAGCCCTAGCTGTCGATATCGGCGAGCGCGGCCAGACACGCAGCGCCCAGCGCGGCGGGTTCGGCGCCGATCTCAGCCAGCGTCACCGTGCGCATTGCTGCCCGCGGCGCGGCGTTCGCCCATTCGACGCCTACTTGCAGTGGGTGAACAGGGTCGTCGGTTGCGGCGGCTACTGCCAGCGGAGCGACCAGCCGTGCAAGCTCGGCACAAGTTGGTGCGACGTAGGCGGCCGCTTCTTCCATGGCGTCGGGCAGCTGCGGCCACAAACCCGACCAAGACCGAGTCAGCTCGTCGGCCAACCACATCGGGCTTGATGCGCGCAGCTGCCTCGTCGCCGCCGCCAAGCCGTCGCGACGCAGCTGGTGCGCCGAGTGACGCGCCGCGAGCGCGGCGGGGGCAGCGTCGGGGGCACCGGTCCAGGCCGGCAGGGCGGCCAGCACGGCGACCGCACGATCGGGATGAGCCAGCGACCACGCCGCGGCTACCGCCGCACCGATCGACACACCGCCGACCGCGATCCGATCCCGGCGCGCGGCATCGTCCAAGGCAGCCAGATAACCATCGATCAGGCGCCCGGGCTGCGGCGGCTGGGCCACGATCGCCGCTCCGACGTCGCGCAAGGGGCCGGCGAAGGCTCGGTCGACGTAGTTGTCGTCGGAACCCGTGCCCGGCAGCAGAACCGTGGTGACACCGCGTAAATCGACAACCACCCCTTGATAGTGCCTGGCGATTGTGGGTATCCGGGTGCCAGCCGGGGGCTGCGTGGCATTGCGGAACCAACGGGTCTACGGTGTCCGTTGGCATAACGGCAGTGGTTTTAAAGACTGGATCAGTAGAAGGGTCAGGAGAGGCCATGGCGGCCGAAAGTTATCTGCGCCGGCTCACCCGTCGGTTGACGGAAGACCCTGAGCAACGCGACGTCGAAGAGCTGTCCGACGAAGCCGTCAACACCGGCGCGCAGCGCGCAATCGATTGCCAGCGCGGCCAAGAGGTGACGATGGTCGGCACGTTGCGCAGCGTGGAAGCCAACGCCAGAGGTTGCGCCGGCGGCGTCCGCGCCGAGCTGTTCGACGGGACCGACACGGTCGCCCTTGTGTGGTTGGGACAGCGCCGGATACCCGGTATCGACTCGGGCCGTACCCTGCGGGTGCGGGGCCGGCTCGGCAAGCTGGAGAACGGCACCAAAGCGATCTACAACCCGCACTACGAAATTCAGCGGTGACAAACCCGGAGCCGACGCAGAGTCGGAGTCGGGCTATGGCTGCTGACCGCGCCGACGGCAATCGCGTGCTGGCGCAGCTGGGTGGCGTGAGCGGGCTGGTCTACTCATCGCTCCCGGTCATGATTTTCGTGCTGGTCTCCAGCCTGGTCGGCTTGCTTGCCGCCATCGCAGCGGCCCTTGCTGTGGCCATGCTCATCCTGCTGTGGCGGTTGATTCGGCACGAGTCCGCGCAGCCGGCGGTGTCAGGCTTCTTCGGGGTCGCGGTGTGCGCGCTGATTGCCTTGGTGGCGGGGGAGTCGAGAGGGTATTTCCTGCTGGGCATTTGGACATCGTTGCTGTGGGCCGTGGTCTTCTCGCTGTCTGTGCTGATCCGACGGCCGGTGGTCGGCTACATCTGGGCCTGGGCGGGCGGCCACGACCGTGCCTGGCGTGGGGTGCGTCGCGCGGTGTTCGTCTTCGATATCGCCACGTTGGCTTGGGTACTGGTGTTCGCGGCACGGTTCGTGGTGCAGCGACTGCTCTACGAGGCCAACGAGCCGGGGTTGCTCGCGGTGGCGCGCATCACGATGGGCTGGCCGCTGACGGCGGCGTCGGCGGTGGTGACCTATCTGGCAATCAAGGCCGCGCGACGGGCTATAGATTCGGCTGGTCCGAGTGCGCCGGGAGCAACAGCCCACGCAGCTCCTCTTCCACCTCTGTAACCGCCACGAACAGCAGCTCGTCGCCACCTTCCAGTGGTTCGTCGGCCTGCGGCACAATGACTCGCGGCCCGCGCAGGATCGTCACCAGCGCGGAGTCTCGCGGCAACTGCAGCTTGCGCAGCGGCCGACCGCCCCATGGGGTGTCGTCGGGCAGTGTGATCTCGACCAGATTGGCCTGGCCCCTGCGAAACTCCATCAGGCGCACCAGGTCACCGACTGCGACGGCCTCTTCGACCAGGGAGGCCAACATCCGCGGGGTGGACACCGCCACGTCGACACCCCAGGCGTCGGTGAACAGCCATTCGTTGCGTGGATCGTTGACCCGGGCCACCACGC
>JAFAQO010000497.1 GCA_019246375.1 Mycobacterium sp.
TCAACGCCCCGACGGGATGAGCATCGGCAAGCTGATCGCCTCCCCCGAACTGCGCGCCCACCTCGATGCCTGGCTGGCCCGCTTCGCCGCACCCGGCATGTGCAACCCCGACGACCACACTCCCTGCCTGACCAATCCACCCACCGACGAGGCCGCCGGCAAGGACCTGCGCAGCCACGCCCAACGCCAACACGACGCGCTCAACGCCCTGGTCCGCGGCCAGCTCGGCGACCCCAAACTCGGTGTGCACAACGGCTTACCGGTCACCGTGATCGTGTCCACCACCCTGCACGAGCTCACCGCCGCCACCGGCCACGCCGCCACCGGCGCCGGCACCCTCCTGCCCATCCGCGATGTCATCCGCATGGCCCGCCACGCCTACCACTACCTAGCCATCTTCGACGACCACCACAACCGGCCCCTCTACCTGGGCCGCACACGACGCATCGCCTCACCCGATCAACGCATCGTGCTTCACGCCAAAGACCGCGGCTGCACCTTTCCCGGCTGCGATGCCCCCGGCTACCTCAGCGAAGTCCACCACGTCGACGACTGGGCCGGCGGCGGGCTGACCAACATCGACACCCTGACCTTTGCCTGCCAGCCCCACCATAAGCTGCACGACAAAGGCTGGAAAACAATCAAACTCCCCAACGGCGACACCCAATGGATCCCACCCCACACATCCCCCGCAAGCGGGGGGACCCCCACGGCGGCCAACCAAGGACCAACAACTACCACCACCCGGAACGGTATTTGCCCGACGACTTAACCGGTAACGACGCGGAGTAGTCGCCACCGCACTACGACGGGTTACACCGTCAGCAGTCGGTACACCCCGATGAGGCCGACGACAACGATCATGCCGCGCAGCGCGTTGGGAGACAGCCGACGGCCGTAGCGTGCGCCTAGCCAGCCACCAATCAGCGAACCAACAGCGATGAGGCCCACTGCGGGCCAGCTGATTCGGTCGAACGCCACCAGCGTGTAGGCCAGCGCCGCGGCGATATTCACGAGTAGGGACGTCAAATTCTTCGCCGCGTTCATCCGCTGCACCGATTCGGGCAGCAGCGCGCCCATGGCGCCGACAAGCAGGATGCCCTGCGCTGCGGTGAAGTAGCCCCCGTAGACGCCGATCACGAATGTGCACGCCGCCAGAGCGGCCATCCGGCCTGGCGACACGTGATCGGCGGAGCGGCCGGCCGCCTCGGCTCGTTCGCGCGCCCGCGCCTGAATCCACGGCCCGATCACCACAAGAAGCAGCGCGGCGATCAGCAGCGCCGGCACGACCTCGGTAAACACCTTCTCTGGCAGGTGCAACAACAACCAGGCACCCAGCACGGCGCCGACTAGCGACGCCGGCATCTGCCAGCGCAGCCGGGTCCACTGACCGCGCAGCTCACGCCGGTAGCCCCAGGTTCCCGACACATTGCCCGCCACCAGACCGACCGCATTCGACATGGTCGATGTCACTGGCGGATAACCCAGCGCGACGAGCGTCGGAAAAGTGATCAGGGTGCCCGACCCGACGACAGCATTAATCGCGCCCGCGCAAAAGGCGGCGACGGTGATCAGGGCCGTGTGGGATAAGAGCACTCAAGGACCCTATCTGGGGCGGATCTTGGCGTTTGCGCGCTGAGCGCTGAAACGGCGCTGAATTCAGCGCGACTTGGCGCGGCGCTTCTCGCGCACCCGAACGTTAATCCGGATCGGACTGCCTTCGAAGCCGAATGTCTCACGCAGCCGTCGCTCCAGGAACCGCCGATAGCCCGCCTCCAGAAAGCCGCTGGTGAACAGCACAAACGTCGGCGGTCGGGCGGTGGCCTGAGTGGCGAACAAGATGCGTGGCTGCTTACCGCTGCGCACCGGCGGTGGCGTCGCGGCCACGATCTCCTTGATCCAGGCGTTCAACTGACCCGTCGAAATCCGGGTGTCCCATGACGCCAGCGCAGTCTCCAGCGCGGGGACCAGTTTCTGCACTGCCCGCCCGGTCTTGGCGGAGATGTTGACTCGCGGCGCCCAGCGCAGCTGCACCAGCTCTCGGTCGATCTCACGCTCGAGCTCGTAGCGCCGGTCTTCGTCGACCAGATCCCACTTGTTGAACGCCAGCACCAGCGCCCGTCCGGCCTCGATGACCATCGACAGCACTCGCTGATCCTGCTCGGTCAGCGGCGCCGACGCGTCGATCAGCACAATCACCACCTCGGCGGCATCGATCGCGCCGTGTGTGCGCACCGAAGCGTAGTACTCATGCCCGCTGGCTTGACCGACCTTGCGGCGAAGACCGGCGGTGTCGACGAAGCGCCATGTCTTGCCGCCCATTTCGATCAGCGAGTCCACCGGATCGACAGTGGTACCGCCGACATCGTGGACGACCGACCGCTCGTCACCCGCCAGCCGGTTCAACAGTGAACTCTTGCCGACGTTCGGCTTACCGATAATCGCCACTCGCCGCGGGCCGCCACTGCTCGACGCTGATTCCGCCACCTCGGGCAGCGCGGCGACCAGCTCGTCAAGGAGATCGGCCACGCCGCGACCATGCATCGCGCTGATCGGGTACGGCTGGCCAAGCCCCAACGACCACAGCGCCGCCGCATCGGCCTCGCCCTTCTCTCCGTCGACCTTGTTGGCAGCCAGGAACACTGGCTTGCCGGAGCGACGCAAGATCCGGGCGGCGGCCTCGTCACCGGCGGTAGCCCCGACCACCGCATCCACCACCAGGATCACCGCGTCGGCGGTGCGCATGGCTACCGACGCCTGCTCAGCCACCAGCTGCTGCAGGCCCTTGGCGTCCGGCTCCCAGCCCCCGGTGTCCTGGACGACGAACCGGTGGCCCGTCCACAGCGCGTCATAGGACACCCGGTCGCGGGTCACACCGGGAACATCCTGCACCACCGCCTCGCGCCGGCCAAGTATCCGATTGACCAGCGTCGACTTGCCCACGTTGGGCCGGCCCACCACCGCTACCAACGGCGGCGGTCCGGAGGGCGCCTCACTCAGCTCAGCGAATTCAGCGCTCTCCCAATCGCTTTCATCAGACCATGTGCCGTCCTGACTCACCGGACCACCTCGCTTCGCTGCTTGACCAACTTCAGCAGGTGAGCGACCACCTCGCCCTCGGTCATCTCACTGGTGTCGACAATCACGGCGTCGTCGGCTACCCGCAGCGGCGACACCTTCCGCGTCGAATCCAGGTGGTCGCGGCGACGCACGTCGGCCAGCACGCCCTCGTAATCATCGCCAAGACCGGCGGCAACGTTCTGGTCGTTGCGCCGTCGGGCCCGGGTCTCGGCCGACGCAGTCAGGAAGATCTTGACGTCCGCAGCCGGCAACACCACGGTGCCGATATCGCGGCCCTCCACCACGACGCTGCCCCGGCCCTGAGCCAGCGCCCGCTGGAGGCCGACCATCCGCTCGCGCACC
>JAFAQO010000550.1 GCA_019246375.1 Mycobacterium sp.
GCCGCTCCGGCGTGACGCTCGGCGCGCTCAGGAGTTCTCGACGATCCACATCGTGGTGAACCGCTGTTCGGCGATCAGCAGCTCGACGAGTTGATTACCGATCAAGGTTTCGATTTTCCCGCCGACAAGGGGAATGCGGACCTCGACTGTGGCCCGGAATTTCAGGCGCGCACCACCCGTCTGGGGTACCGGCGCCAACAGAGCCGTACCCGACAGCGTCACCGGAGCGTCCAGGATCTTCCCCAGGACGGTCGCGTTGGCTATGCCGCCGGTGACCGGGCCCCAGTCCTCCTCCCGCCGGATGACCAGGTCCCCGCGGTGGAACTGCGTGACCACGCCAGGGAGTCGGTCGACACGGAGCACCTGCGTCGTGACAACCTCGATGCTGCCGTCGCCTCCGGAGGGGCCACCAACCCGCATTGAATCCAGCGTCGCGTCGTCGGCACCAGAGCCGGCGAGCCGGGCCAGCCAGTACTGCCGGTCCCTGAAGGCCTCGTGAACTTGTTCGACAGCGCCCTCGTAATCAGCGGACATGTCGAATGAGCGCGGCATCGCAGGCCAGGCTACCGTCAAGGCCGATGAAACAGGGCTCTGAAGAGGGTGCTGTGGGAACGCTGTTCGCCGGGGCGCACGTCGCGGAAGCGGTGCCGCTGGCGCAGTTGACCACATTGCGGGTCGGTCCGACCGCACGGCGCGTCATCACCTGCGCCACCACCGAGCAGGTCGTCACCACGCTGCGGCGGCTAGACGCCGAGGGCGCCGAACCGCTGATCCTGGCCGGCGGCTCGAATGTGGTGATTGCGGAAACTATGACCGACTTGACCGTGGTCCGACTGGCCAACGACAAGGTCACCATCGACGGCAACGTTTTGCGCGTCGAGGCGGGCGCGGTATGGGACGAGGTAGTGCTCAGAGCTGTGGCGGCAGGTTTGGGCGGCCTGGAGTGTCTGTCGGGCATTCCGGGCTCGGCCGGCGGCACGCCGGTGCAGAATGTCGGCGCATACGGCGCCGAGGTGTCCGACACGATTACGCGGGTGCGGCTGCTGGACCGCCGCGGCGGCGCGGTGAGCTGGGTAGACGCCGACGAACTGCGTTTCGGCTATCGAACCAGCGCGCTCAAGCATGCCGACGGCGGCCTGCGGGTACCTGCCGTCGTACTGGAAGTGGAGTTTGCGCTGGACGCCTCGGGCCGCAGCGCCCCGCTGCGCTACGGCGAGCTGACCGCCGCGTTGGGCGCGACCAGCGGCGAGCGCGCCGACCCCGCTGCCGTTCGCCATGCCGTGCTGGCGCTGCGCAGGCGCAAAGGCATGGTGCTCGACGCGAGCGATCACGACACTTGGAGCGTCGGTTCGTTTTTCACCAATCCGGTGGTCGCGCCACACATTTACGAGCGGCTGGCCGGTGACTTCGGGCCCATGCCGCATTTCCCGGCGCCCGACGGCGTCAAGCTGGCCGCCGGCTGGCTGGTTGAGCGGGCCGGCTTCAGCAAAGGCTATCCGGATACCAAAACCGCGGCCTGCCGGTTATCCACCAAGCATGCGCTTGCTTTGACCAATCGCGGCGGCGCGACCACCGCCGATGTGATCGCCCTGGCGCGCACTGTGCGGGACGGGGTCCGCGACGTGTTTGGCATCACACTGACACCCGAACCGGTGCTGGTCGGCTGCGTGTTATAGCTGCTGTGTCATATTGGCGGCGTTTGGACCGGTATCTTTATTTGGCGTGAGCACAGCCAGCGCCCCGCCGCCGATCAACCGGCGCCGGGCTTTATCGGCGCTGGCGGTGGGGGTTTTAGCACCGAACGTGCTGGCCGCCTGCTTCGGTGGGTCGAGCAAACAAACCGAGAAGCAAAAAGCCGCAGCGGAACCCAGTTTGACGTTTCGCCCGGTCGATGCCGCCAGCAATGTGTTGCCGACCGCGCCGACCAGTGTGGAAGTTCACGACGGCTGGTTCCAGCGGGTGGCGTTGACGAATTCGAGCGGCAAAGCGCTGGCCGGGGCGCTCAGCCAGGACCGAACTCTCTATACGATCACCGAGCCGCTCGGCTACGACGTCACCTATACGTGGAGCGGATCAGTGGTCGGCCACGACGGCAAGCCCGTCCCGGTGGCCGGCCGGTTCACCACGCTGACGCCCAAGAAGGTCATCGACGGCGGTTTCCAGTTGGGCGACGGACAAACGGTCGGTATCGCGGCCCCGATCATCATTCAGTTCGACTCGCCGATCAGCGACAAGGCCGCGGTCGAGCGGGCGCTCAAGGTCACCACCGACCCGCCGGTCGAGGGCAGTTGGGCATGGCTGCCCGACGAGCGGCAGGGATCTCGCGTGCACTGGCGCACCCGCGAGTACTACCCGGCGGGCACCAAGGTCAGCGTGGACGCCAAGTTGTACGGGCTGGCGTTCGGCGACGGCGCCTATGGCAAGCAAGACATCAGCTTGAACTTCGAGGTCGGTCGGCGGCAGGTCGTCAAGGCCGAGGTCTCGTCGCACCGTATCCAGGTGGTCCGGGATGAGGGTGTGATCATGGACTTCCCGTGCAGCTACGGGGAGGCCGACAAGGCGCGCAACGTGACCCGCAACGGTATCCATGTCGTCAGCGAGAAGTACTCCGACTTCTACATGTCCAACCCGGCCGGGGGCTACACCAATGCGCACGAGCGGTGGGCGGTCCGCATCTCCAACAATGGCGAGTTCATCCACGCCAACCCGATGAGCGCCGGCGCGCAGGGCTACAGCAACGTCACCAACGGCTGCATCAACCTGTCGACGTCTGATGCCGCGG
>JAFAQO010000604.1 GCA_019246375.1 Mycobacterium sp.
GTGCACGCTCGGTGCCACACCGTGCGCGGAGAACACCACGATCGCGCCTTCGGGAACTTCGTCGGTCTAGTCGACGAACACTGCGCCGGCCCTGGCGAGAGTGTCCACCACATGCCGGTTGTGCACGCTCTCATGCCGCACGTAGACCGGCGGGCCGTGCTTCTCCAGGGCGCGCTCGACCGTCTCGACGGCGCGATCCACCCCAGCGCAATAGCCTCGGGGCTCGGCCAACAACACCCGCTTGCCGGTGGAGGCGTCGGCCACCGAACCCGCGGTGCCCGGGATGCCCATGTTGACGGTCGGCGGCATGGCAACCAGGGTACTTTCCGCCGACATTGCTACGCCATCACGGCCGGCTCGCGCCACCGGCTTGGAGTTGACCGCCGCTTAAGGCAGGCTTGGACTCATGGCTACTGCACCGTATGGGGTTCGGCTGCTGGTGGGTGCCGCGACCGTCGCCGTGGAGGAAACGATGAAGCTGCCCAAAACCATCCTGACGTACCCGATGACGCTGGCTAGCCAGGCGGCGCACATTGTGATGCGATTCCAGCAGAACCTGGCCGAGCTGGTCATCAAGGGCGACGCCACCCTGGAAGCGTTGTTTCCGCCGAAGAACGAGCAGCCGGAATGGGCAACATTCGACGAGGACCTCGTCGAAGCCATTGAAGAGGCGCCCGGTTTCGGTGCCGGCGCCGACCCAAGCGATAACCAACGCCGCGCCGAGGGACGGTTTGCGCTGTACTCGCTGTCGGACGCCGCAGACGACGCCACCGTTGCGTCCCCCACGGTTAACGATCCCCCGACCGAACGCGTGCCCGCCAAGCCCGCCAAGAAATCGGCACCCGCCCCCACTGTGCCGGTGCCGGCGGTGGCCACTGAGCTCGACTATGAAGCTCTGACGCTGGCCCAGCTGCGGGCTCGATTGCAGTCGTTGGACGTCGACGAACTCGAGGCTTTGCTGGCCTTTGAGGAAGCCACCAAGGCACGTGCGCCATTCCAGACGCTGCTCGCCAACAGGATTACCCGCGCGACCGCGAAGTGACCCGAACCGCACCGGCGAATTCGGCCGAGCACCCGTTCCCGGTTCGGGCGGTGGCTATCCGGGTCGCTGGCTGGATTGACAAGCTCGGCACCGTCTGGGTGGAAGGCCAGTTGACCCAGATCAACATGCGGCCCGATTCCAAAACCGTGTTCATGGTGCTGCGTGATCCAGCGGCCGACATGTCGCTGACCGTGACGTGTCCGCGTGATCTGGTCCTGGGTGCGCCGGTCAAATTAACCGAAGGCATTCAAGTCGTGGTCTGCGGCAAGCCGACGTTCTACACCGGGCGTGGCACGTTCTCCTTGCGGCTCAGCGAGATTCGCGCTGTGGGCATCGGCGAACTCCTGGCCCGCATCGAGCGACTGCGCCGCCTGCTGGACGCCGAAGGCCTCTTCGACCCACGACTCAAGCGGCCGATTCCGTTCTTGCCGTCCACCATCGGGCTGATCACCGGTCGCGGCAGCGCGGCGGAACGCGATGTGACCACGGTGGCGACCGCGCGCTGGCCTGCGGTGCGCTTCGCTGTGCGCAATACCGCCGTCCAGGGGCCCAACGCGGTCCCGCAGATCATCGAGGCGCTACGCGACCTGGACACCGACCCGGCTGTGGACGTGATCGTGCTGGCCCGCGGCGGCGGCAGTGTGGAGGACCTGCTGCCGTTTTCCGACGAGACGCTGTGCCGCGCGATCGCGGCGTGCCGGACGTCGGTGGTCAGCGCGGTAGGTCACGAACCGGACAACCCGCTGTGCGACCTGGTCGCCGATCTGCGCGCCGCCACGCCCACCGACGCCGCGAAGAAGATCGTCCCGGATACCGCCGCCGAGCAACTGTTGATCGACGACTTGCGCCGGCGCAGCGCCCAGGCACTGCGCAATTGGGTGTCCCGTGAACAACGCATGCTGGACCAGTTGCGCGGCCGCCCGGTGCTGGCTGAGCCGCTGAGGGCGCTGACGGCACGCAGCGACGAGGTTCAACGCGCCCGATCAGCGGTCCGCCGGGATATCACCCGGTTGCTGGCCAGCGAGACCGAGCGTGTCGGTCACCTTGCGGCCCGGCTGGCCACCTTAGGTCCCGCGGCCACCCTTGCCCGCGGCTATGCCGTGGTGCAGACGGTTCCGGCGCAGGGACGCGGGGCAGTGCTGCGTTCGGTTGCCGACGCGCCAGCAAGGACCAAGCTGCGGGTGCGGGTTAGCGACGGCGCCGTGGCGGCGTTAAGTGAAGGACCCGTCGATGGCGAATGACGAGGCTGAGTCCATGACGCCTATTAGTCAGCTGGGGTACGAAGAATGCCGTGACGAGCTGATCGAGGTGGTCCGCCGTCTCGAGCAGGGTGGGCTGGACTTGGATGCGTCGCTCAATTTGTGGGAAAGAGGCGAACAGCTGGCCAGACGCTGCGAAGAGCACTTAGCTGGTGCCCGTAAGCGAGTGGCGGAGGCCCTTGCTGCCATCGACGCTGAAGAAACGTGACGTCGAAATGCGCTTCCGAATCTCTGCTCGAAACTGAAACACGTTTCAGTTATGCTCGCCGCATGGGTGATGCCTCGCTGACAACTGAACTCGGCTACGTCCTGGTCACCGGCGGCTCCGGCTTCGTCGGCGCGAATCTGGTGGCCGCCCTGCTTGAGCGGGGTTACGCAGTGCGATCGTTCGACCGCGCGCCGTCGCCGCTGCCCGGGCAGCCGAAGCTCGATGTGCTCCAGGGCGACATCTGCGACCGGGGCAGCGTGGCGGCCGCAGTCGACGGCATCGACACCGTGTTTCACACCGCGGCGCTGATCGAACTGATGGGCGGCGCGTCGGTAAGCGACGAATACCGCCAGCGCAGTTTCGCGGTGAACGTGGGCGGCACCGAGAACCTGGTGCACGCGGGACAGAGCGCCGGAGTAAAGCGGTTCGTCTACACCTCGTCGAACAGTGTGGTGATGGGCGGCAAGCAGATTGCCGGCGGCGACGAGACGCTGGCCTACACCGACCGGTTCAGCGACCTGTACACCGAGACCAAAGTCGTCGCGGAGCGATTCGTCTTGTCCCAGAACGGCGTTAACGGAATGTTGACCTGTGCGATCCGCCCGAGTGGCATCTGGGGCCGCGGCGATCAGACCATGTTTCGCAAAATGTTCGAGAGCGTGCTCGCCGGTCACGTGAAAGTGCTGATCGGGCGTAAGACCGCCAAGCTCGATAATTCATACGTACACAACCTAATTCACGGCTTCATCCTGGCTGCTCAACACCTAGTGCCGGGCGGCACAGCGCCCGGTCAGGCATACTTCATCAACGATGGTGAGCCGATCAACATGTTCGAGTTCGCCCGGCCTGTCGTCCAGGCATGTGGAGAGCGCTGGCCACGGCTGCGGGTATCCGGTGCCATGGTGCGCTGGCTGATGTCGACGTGGCAGCGGCTGCATTTCAAATTGGGCTTACCTCAGCCGCCGCTGGAACCGCTTGCGGTAGAACGACTTTACCTGGACAACTACTTTTCCATCGCTAAGGCGGAGCACGACTTGGGCTACCGTCCCCTGTTCACTACCAAGCAGGCGATGCAGGACTGCCTGCCGTACTACACCGAGCTGTTCGAAACTATCAAGGCCACCGCCAAACACCATGCGGCATCGGCGGTGACGCTTCCGGCGCACACCTAGGGTCGATCGGCCACCCACTTATCTTGCCGCGGAAGCGCTACTGCGAACATGTTCTAAACCTGTCGTGGAACGCTTTCGCGGCAGCAGACAGGAGCCGACATGACAATCCGCACGGCGGTCGTCGTAGGGGGCGCATCAGGCATCGGCCGGGCGGTGGCCCATGCGCTGGCCGCCGACACGTACCGCGTCACCGTCGCCGACCGCAACACCAACGGCGCCGATCGCGTCCGGGTCGAGCTTGGCGATCCACACCTTTCGGCGACCGTCGAGGTCACCGACGAAGCCTCAGTGCAACGGTTGTTCACGGAGTCGGGTCCGCTCGACGTCGTCGTCAATACCGCCGGCTTCAGCGGCGTCGGGCTGATCACCGAGCTGCCGGTGGAAGAGTTTCGCTCGGTGGTCGACGTCTGCCTGACCGGCGCTTTCCTGGTGATCAAGCACGCCGGCCCCCAGCTGCGCGACGGTGGTGTTCTGGTGTCGCTGAGTTCCTTGAACGGCCGCCAGCCCGCCGTCGCGATGAGCGCCTACTGCGCGGCCAAGGCCGGATTATCGATGCTGACCCAGGTCGCAGCCCTCGAGCTGGCGCCGCGCCGAATCCGCGTCAATGCCGTGGCGCCCGGGTTCGTGCACACGCCGCTGACCGAACCGGCCACGAAGATTCCCGGTGTACTCGACGACTACCTGGAAAACACGCCGCTGGGCCGTGCCGGGACGCCCGAGGATGTCGCCGAGGCTGTGATGTTCCTCTGCTCGCCCAAATCGTCGTGGCTGACCGGTGAGGTGCTCGACCTCAACGGCGGCGCGCACCTCATGCGGTACCCCGACGTCTACGGGCATGTGATGAAAGCGGCCTCGCAGTGAGTTTCGCCGGCAACCAGGCGATTGTCACCGGAGCCGGCTCCGGAATCGGCGCGGCACTATGTCGGGCCCTTGTTGCCGACGGCGCCGACGTGCTGTGCACCGACATCGACGGCGAGGCTGCTGCCCGCACCTCGGACAGCCTGACCGGGCCCGGCGCGGCCCGATCGGCCAGGCTCGACGTCACCGACGCGGCCGCGGTGCAGCACGCTGTGGATGATGTCGTCGCGCGCTGCGGCCGGCTGGACCTGATGTTCAACAACGCCGGCATCGCCTGGGGCGGCGACACCGAACTGCTCACGCTCGAGCAGTGGAACGCGATCATCGACGTCAACATCCGCGGTGTCGTGCACGGAGTGGCGGCCGCCTATCCGGTCATGCTGCGACAGGGCCACGGCCACATCGTCAACACCGCGTCGATGGCCGGGCTCACCGCCGCGGGGCAGATCACCAGCTACGTCATGACCAAGCACGCAGTCGTTGGACTGTCGCTGGCGCTGCGCTCGGAGGCGATATCCCGCGGGGTGGGTGTGCTGGCCATCTGCCCCTCTGCCGTCGAGGCGCCGATCCTGGACAAGGGTGCGGTCGGCGGCTTCGTCGGCCGCGATTACTACTTGCGCGGTCAGGGCATGAAGACCGCCTACGACCCCGACCGGCTGGCCCGCGAAACCTTGCAGGCGATCGAGCGCAACAAGGCACTGCTGGTAGTGCCGAAAAGCGCGCACGCGTCCTGGCTCTTCGCCCGGCTGGCACCCGGTCTGCTGCAACGCATGTCGATCGGCTTCGTCGAGCGTCAGCGCGCTAGGCAAGCCGCTAGAGCAGCCGCGCGGTGAGGAACTCGACGACGCGCTTACGGGCTTCGTAAGTGGGATGCCCGTCGACCTCGCGTATCTCATCGGTCAGCACCGAATGCGCCATGCGGTCGAAGCCATACTCGTTATCAGCGCCGGAATCGATCTCGATCACCTCGAACGCGTCGCCGAGCCGGTCTTTGAGTGTGCTGAATCGTTCGCGCGGTACCAGCTTGTCCTCGCTGAACCGCAGGCCCAGAGCGCAGAGGCCATCGTTGGTGGCGCGGTCGGCGACGGCATTCAGTTCCGGATCGCTCACCCCGGCATTGCGCCGCTGCGCCGGGGTCAGCGGTAGGGGCAGCGAAGGCTGGCTGAGTACCGGTGCCAGCACGCTGTCGTCGACCGCCGCGGCCAGCGCGAACCCGCCGGTGAAGCACTGGCCGATCACCCCAACGCCCTTGCCGGGAGTCGACGCGTTGAGGTCTCGGGCCAGGGCGCGCAGGAACACCGACACCGGACGCTGTTTATTGGTGGTGAACGCGGCGAACTCCCGTGCCACACAAGCGCGCGCGATGGTAGGTAGCACGTAACCAACCGATACCGACCGGCCCGGCTCGCCGAACAGCGACGGAATGACGACGCTGAAACCGTTCTGCACCAAGTGGTTTCCCAACGCCAGGACGCCGGGATGGATGCCCGGTAGTTCGGGGATCAGCACAACGCCCGGGCCCTCGCCTTTGCGGTAGACGTCGTGGGTGTAGCCGCCGCCGGTGAACGGCGCCGTCGACCACCCCGTTAGATCCGCTTCGGGGGCTGTCATCGGTCTTCCTTTTATCGGCTCGCCCGCAGCGGCGGCTGTGACTGGGTGGCTGCCGCTAGCGTACGAAACTGATCGGTGCTTCCGGCGCCGGTGACCGCGACTTGCGCCGGACCGGCCGGGCTGTCCAGTCGGCTGGTCCATACCGGCTCGGTGGCATCTGGCCCTTGGTAGACGATCCACGTGGTGCCGTTGACGCTGACCGCTCGACTTGGATACATCGACGGGTGGATTGAGCCGACCAGCTTGGCTTCGTCGGCGTTGCTCTGGGTCAGGCTCAAATACATGCCGGTCGGACTGATGTAGCCGACCGTTGAGGTGGCCGCATTGAGCGGTTGGCCGGTCGACGGGTCGGTTCGCCCGTTCTCAATACCACCGCGAGCCCCGGAATTCGGCTGCCAGCCGTCGGGTAACTGTGGCAACCGGATGGGGAAGCCGAGGGTTTGCGCGTCGGCGTGCAGCGCGGCGGCAGCATCGTAGAACGGAACCGTGCCCCGGTTCGTGCTGCTGGGCTGAAAGGAACACATTCCGACCAGGCCGGCCAACACGATGCACGCCAGCACCAGCGGCGCGATCGACCAGAACATGTCGCGCCCATCCTGCAACAGCCGTGGCTTGGCCGGCTTGGGGGTCGGCTTGGGCTGCGTGGTCACTCCGCCAGTATCCCAGCCCGCATCCCTGGGTCCAGACCGCCGATCTGCTTCTGGGACAATCAGCCCCAT
>JAFAQO010000228.1 GCA_019246375.1 Mycobacterium sp.
GCTGGGCGTGCATCAGGTGCCTATTTCGCTGGGCGGCCGAGAACTAGGCGTGATGCCGCTGTTGCCGGTCTTGCTGATGGTGTGGGGGACAGCGCGCACCACAGCGAAAACCACGATGCCGACGGCGTCCTGGTTCGTCATTCGCTGGGTCGTGGCGTCCGCGCTTGGCGGACCGTTGCTTATTGCCGCTATTTCGCTGGCGGTCATCCACGACGCGGCCTCGGTGCTCACCGAGCTGCAGACCCCCAGCGCGTTGCGCGCTTTCACGAGTGTGCTGGTGGTACACGCCATCGGAGCTGCGATGGGCGTGGGATCGCAGGTGGGTCACCGGGTGGTGGCGACGACGGTGCTGCCCGATTGGCTGGGTGATTCGCTGCGGGCGGCGGCAGCCGGCATATTGGCGCTGCTGGGGCTATCCGCCGCGGTGACGGCGGGGTCGCTGGTGGTGCATTGGGAAACAATGCATCAGCTATATTCCATCACCGGCTCGATCTTCGGCCAGTTCAGTCTCACCGTGCTGTCGATGCTGTACGCGCCGAATATCATCGTCGGCACGGCAGCGGTCGCAGTGGGGTCGAGCGCACATCTGGGTTTCGCAACGTTCAGCTCGTTCACCGTGTTCGGCGGTGACATTCCCGCACTCCCGATCTTGGCCGCGGCCCCAGCGCCGCCGATCGGCCCGATGTGGGTAGCGCTGCTCATCGTCGGTGCATCGTCCGGCGTGGCGGTCGGACAGCAATGTGCGCGCCGGCCATTGCCGTTTTTGTCGGCGATGGCAAAGCTTGTCGTCGCGGCGATTTCAGCGGCGCTGGTTATGGCACTGCTCGGCTACGCCGGCGGCGGGCGGCTGGGCAACTTCGGCGAGGTCGGCGTGGACCAGGCCACCTTCGGAATTGCGGTGTTCTTCTGGTTTACGCTTGTTGGCTCAATCACAGTCGTGATGACCGGTGGAATCAAGCGCCGCCCCAAACCGCCGAAGCCGGCGCCCCCCGTCGATGAGACCGAGGACGAGGACTCCGCCGATGTAGCCGAACCCGTCCTGCAGACCGACAGTGAAGACGATGGCGGCATCGTCGCCGCAGCCGACGAATCGCTGCCAGCGGAGTCGACCGTTGAGCAGCCTCGAGACTGAGCTCGATTGGTCCGGCTCCTCCTCGGGCGGCAGGGCGCCCGCATCGTCGCCGGACTACGCTCGGCGTGTGCAGGAACCGCTCCGTGTGCCCCCGAGCGCACCGGCACGGCTAGTCGTACTGGCCTCGGGTACCGGTTCACTGCTCAATTCGCTGCTTGATGCCGCCGTCGACGACTACCCCGCCCGGGTGGTCGCCGTCGGCGTCGACCGCGACTGTCGGGCCGCCGGCATTGCCCGGGCGGCGTCCGTGCCAACCTTCACCGTCCGGCTGGCCGACCACGCCGGCCGGGACGCCTGGGACGCCGCGTTCACCGAAGCCACCGCTGGGCATTCGCCGGATTTGGTCGTATCTGCCGGTTTCATGAGAATCCTTGGACCGCAATTTCTTTCCCGCTTCTCCGGACGAATCATCAACAGCCATCCGGCGCTGCTGCCGGCGTTTCCCGGAACGCACGGCGTCGCAAACGCGCTGGACTACGGAGTAAAGGTGACCGGCTGCACAGTGCATCTGGTGGACGCCGGCACCGACACCGGACCGATACTGGCGCAGCAACCCGTCCCCGTCCTCGACGGCGACGACGAACAGACCCTGCATGAGCGCATCAAGGTCGTGGAACGGCGGCTGTTGGTGGACGTGGTGGCCGCGGTGGTGACCAGCGGCGTGACCTGGATCGGACGAAAGGCGACCATAGGATGAGCATCGACGATGGGCAGGGTTTAGCTCACAAGCCGATCCGCCGGGCGTTGGTCAGCGTCTACGACAAGACCGGACTGGTCGACCTGGCCCGCGGACTTCATGCGGCCGGTGTCGAAATCGTCTCGACCGGGTCAACCGCTAAAACGATTGCCGGCGGCGGTATTCCGGTGACACCAGTGGAAGACGTAACCGGTTTCCCGGAGGTGCTCG
>JAFAQO010000468.1 GCA_019246375.1 Mycobacterium sp.
TGAACGGCGATGATCAGCGGCTTGGGCATGGCCGTCATGGTAAGTATGCGGATCGGACCAGTAAAACGTTCCGGCAGTCAGCGGCTCTAAGCAGTAATTGAACCGATATCGGGGCAGCACCGTAATTCGGGGCATGGATAGCAACACTTTCTCATTGGTGCGCGACGTTCAGTCGCCCGCCGTCAATACGACCAGCGCGCCTTCAGTCGCGGGGGTGGCCGTCGAGTTTCCGCCGCATCGGCACACTCAAGATGAATTGTCATCGACCCTGGCCGACATCGCCGGCCTGGAAATACATCGATTCGCCAGCAACAGCGGGGTTTTCGCCCGCCAGACTGCGCTGCCGCTGTCGCGATACGGCCAGCTGAGTGGTTTCAGCGAGGCGAACGACACCTACCTCGACATCGCGCTGCAGCTTGGCGAGCGGGCGCTGCGCTCCGCATTGGCGAAAGCCCGAGTCGAACCGTCGGAAGTCGATGTCATTTTTTCGACGACGGTCACCGGACTTACCGTGCCGTCGCTGGAGGCGCGGCTGATAACTCGGGTAGGGCTACGACCCGATGTCAAACGGGTTCCACTGTTCGGGCTGGGCTGCGTCGCCGGGGCCGCCGGGGTGGCGCGCGTTTATGACTACCTACGGGCATATCCGGATCACGTCGCGGCATTGCTCGCAATTGAACTGTGTTCGCTGACAATTCAACGTGACGACCGTTCAATAGCCAACCTGGTGGCCTCCAGCCTCTTCGGTGACGGCGCAGGGGCCGTCATCGCGACGGGTGCCGACCGAACGCCGACTGGACCGAAGGTGCTTGCCACCCGCAGCCACACCTACCCCGACACCGAGGATGTGCTGGGCTGGAATATCGGCAGCGACGGCTTCCGCATCGTCTTGTCGGCCGAGATCGCGAACATCGTCGAAAAATACCTTGGCGATCACGTCCGCAAGTTCCTCGCCGAGCACGGACTGACCACAGCAGACGTCTCGACGTGGGTGTTGCACGCCGCCGGCCCGAAGGTGATCGACGCAGTTGAGAACGTGCTCGAGCTATCCGCGGACACCTTCGAACGCACGCGGAAGTCGTTGCGCGACAATGGGAACCTATCGTCGGTGTCGGTACTGGATATTCTTAACGCCACCATGGCCGATCCACCATCGCCAGGCTCGATTGGGCTGATGATCGCCATGGGTCCCGGCTTCTCTTCCGAACTCGTGTTGCTCGGGTGGTAGGCCGTGTACTACTTGCTGATTGTGGCTGTCGGCATCGAGCGGCTGGTCGAGCTACTGGTAGCCAAAAGCAATGCCCGATGGGCTTTGTCTCACGGCGGCAAAGAATTTGGCCGGAACCATTATCCCGTTATGGTGGCCCTCCACACCGCCCTGCTGGTCGGCTGCATCGTCGAAGTGTGGGTTTTGCACCGGCCGTTCATTCCGGCGCTCGGCTGGCCCACGCTGGCCGCGGCAGCGCTGAGCCAGCTGCTGCGCTGGTGGTGCGTGACGACATTGGGCCGGCGTTGGAACACCCGCGTGATCACATTGCCGGATTCGCCGTTGGTGCGACGTGGTCCCTACCGGTGGCTACACCACCCCAACTACGTGGTTGTGGTGACCGAGGGGCTCGCACTGCCGTTGATACACGCGGCGTGGCTGACCGCCATCGGTTTCGCCGTGGCCAACGCACTGCTGCTGAAAGTGCGGATCAAAGTTGAGAACTCGGCGCTGGGCTACGCATGACGACGTATGACGCAGACCTGCTGATCGCCGGCGGCGGCCCTGGCGGTCTTGCCGCAGCGTTACATGCTCGGCGGCACGGGCTTTCGGTGATCGTGGCCGAACCGCGGGAGGACCCCATCGATAAGGCGTGCGGTGAGGGCCTGATGCCCGGCGGCCTGGCCGAACTGGCATCTCTCGGCGTGGACCCGGCCGGCATGCCGTTGCGGGGTATTGCGTATCTGAGCGAGCGTCGCCGCGCAGAGGCGCCTTTCCGGGACGGCCCCGGGCGAGGTGTGCGGCGCACAACCTTGCATGCCGCACTGGCGTCAAGCGCCAAAGAACGAGATACCGAATGGATTTCAACGCGCATCACAACTGTCGACCAGGATGCCCACGGCGTACTGGCCGCCGATGTACGCGCGAAATGGCTAATCGGCGCCGATGGATTGCATTCGGCGGTCCGCCGCGCCGTCGGCATCGGCGCCGTAGCGGGAATGCCACGCCGGTATGGAGTGCGCTGGCATTACCGGGTGCCCGCCTGGTCGGACTTCGTCGAGGTGCACTGGTCGCGGTGGGGCGAGGCTTATGTGACACCGGTGGAACCGGAATTAGTCGGCGTGGCGATCCTGTCCAGTCACCGCCCGCAACTTGCCTGGTTCCCGCGGCTGGCAAACCATCTGCAAGGCGCCAGCCGCGGGCGGGCACGAGGTTGCGGACCTATGCGACAGGTGGTATCCCGCCGAGTCGCCGGCCGGGTCCTGCTGATTGGCGATGCGGCCGGATACGAAGATGCCCTCACCGGCGAGGGCATCAGCCTGGCCGTCAAGCAAGCCGCGGCGGCGGTGAGCGCGCTAGTCGACGACACGCCGTCGTCGTACGAACGCGCCTGGCATCGAATTACGCGCGACTACCGGCTGCTCACCCGCGGCCTGGTGCTGGCCACTGTGCCATCAGCGAACCGACGTGCCATTGTGCCAGCGTGCACACTGCTGCCGGGCGTGTTCAAGCAGGCGGTGCACAAGTTGGCGCACTGAATTGCCAGCGGCGAGGCCGGAAAGTTGGTCCGCACAGGCACTATTGAACTGATGTTGAACTACGTGCTTTGACTTATGTTGAACCAACCAGGGATCAGCGCCGTGCCCACCTAAATGGATACGATTGACGGTGTGCATGCGGTGCGTCCTGATGCCGACACGACGGCAACGCCGTCCGTCGCGTCAGTAACCGTTGAGTTCCCGCCACACCGGCACACGCAAGACGCGGCGATAGCGGCTCTGGCCGATTGGGCCGGCACGGAGTTTCAGCGATTTGCGGCCAGCAGCGGGGTGGAGGCCCGCAACTTCGCTTTGCCGTTGTCGCAATACACGGAACTAAACGGCTTCACTGACGCGAACGACGCCTTCATCGACGTCGCCCTGGAACTGTGCGAGCAGGCGCTGTTGTCGGCGCTCGCTGCCGCCAACGTTGAGCCGTCGGAGGTCGACATCGTCTTTTCGACGACGGTTACCGGGCTCGCGGTACCGACACTGGACGCGCGGCTGGCGACACGTGTCGGTCTGCGACCCGATGTCAAACGTGTACCACTGTTCGGATTGGGCTGCGTTGCCGGTGCCGCCGGAGTGGCTCGCATGCATGACTACCTGCGCGCGTTCCCTGATCAGGTGGCAGCGTTGATCGCAGTCGAACTGTGCTCGCTGACCGTCCAACACAACGACCGTTCGATACCCAATCTCATTGCGACTTCCCTCTTCG
>JAFAQO010000542.1 GCA_019246375.1 Mycobacterium sp.
ACGGCGTCGGCACAGTGCGCGCCTACTTCGGTGAAGTGTTGGAGGACTCGACCAAGGGCAGGCTTTCCCGGCGTCCGGATGAGAGCGTGCACCTCCACATCATTGTCAGCGGTGAGGATGCGCTGGCAACGACGATCATTGAGGAACTGAAACGCGCCGGCGCAAGCATTGCCAAGCTTCCGAGCCCCGAATCCGGCGACGCCGGAGTCCAGACTGAACTCGCCGCAGCCGGAATCGCCCGAGCGGTGGCTGTCGTCTGCGCCGGAGATGATGACGCGACAAACCTCGAAATCGCTTTGCTGGCAAGGAAAGCCAACCCGAAGGTGCGCGTAGTGGCGCGACTGGCCAACGACGTGCTGCGCGAGGCGGTGGCGGTCGGTAACGGGCCCGGCGCGATCCTCGACGTCGCCGACCTCGCTGCACCGGCGGTCGTCGAGGCATGTCTGTCACGCACCACTCACCCGTTCGAGGCAGCCGGCATCAATTTCGTTGTCTCCGGCACTGAGGCAGCGCGTGACGCGACGTTGCGTGACCTCTACGGCGACCTGGCCCCGGTGGCGGTAATTCACGGCGCGAATTCTGCGACTCCTGGCGAGGTGGAGGTATGTCCGGGCCGGGATCTGCAGGTGCACGCCGGTGACTGGGCGGCGATGATCGGCACCTCAGAGGAGTTGGCCGCCCGCCGCATCAGGACCCCACGACCGATCCGCACGCGCTCACGCCCATCTCGGCTGCACGGAATGTTTGACGCCGTACGCATCCTGGCCAGCGACGTCAACCCGGCTTTCTATCCTATAGTGGCCGCAGCGCTGATCCTGCTGGTAGGCTCCACGGCCCTGTTGCGCTTCAACTACGAGCGCCCGCGGATGACGTGGGTCGACGCGTTCTACTTCACCGTTGAGACGATCACGACGACTGGTTACGGCGACTTCAGCTTCGGCCACCAGCCCACCTGGCTGCGACTGTTCGCCGCCATGTTGATGTTCGGTGGCGTGACGACCACCGCTCTTCTTGTCGCTTTTGTCGCCGACGTACTGTTGTCGCGCCGCTTCGTCCTCGCGGCCGGACGCCCGCGGGTGCGCCATCTGCGCAACCACGTCATCGTCGTCGGGCTGAGCGCGCTCGGCATCCGCGTCGTCAGTGACCTGCTCGCCTCCGGGCATGACGTCGCGGTGATCGAGCGCGACGAAAACAATCGCTTCCTGTCCTCCGCGGCCGAGCTCGACGTGCCGGTGATCTTCGGGGACGCGACTTTGCTCCAGACGCTGGAATCGGCACGCGTCGACCGTGCCCGCGCCGTGGCGGTGCTGACCCGCGATGACATGGTCAACATCGAGACTGGAATCGTGCTGGCCGAGATGTTAGGGGCCAGGGTATTGCCGGAGGTGATCCGGACCGACGTTCCGCTCGTACTGCGGGTATACGACCGCACGCTCGGTAACGCGGTGGCGCAGCGGTTCGGTTTCGAAAACGTTCGGTCGACCGTCGAACTGGCCGCGCCATGGTTCATCGGCGCCGCGATGGGCCTACAGGTGCTGGGCACGTTTTCGGTCGGCCAGACCTCGTTCGTGGTCGGCTCGATGCATGTGGGGGCCGGCAGCGAACTCGACGGGATGCGAATGTTCGAACTGTCCACTCAGACCCGTGTCATCGCCATCACCCGGCCCAACCAACCGGTCAAGCTGCATCCGCGTCGCGACGCCCTGCTGCGAGCCGGCGATACCGTCTACCTCGTGGGTCCCTACCGGGAACTGCTGGCCACGCTACGGAAGGGACAGCCTGCCCCGCAGCCGGGAACCGGCAATCAGAGCCCGCGCCAAGACCAAGAGATCAGGATCAGTCGCGAGGCGAAGACACACTGATGCTGCGCCGCCGGCGTTCGGCCGCCCGCGCAAACCCGGCCCGACGGGCGTGAGGTCCTCGCAGCTTGAAGTAATACGACCAGTTCGTGCGAGCCGCTGGCCGATTTGCCGGTATCGATGCCGTGCCGTGCGGAATATGTGATGGCCGACACAACATCCTCGTTAAAAATCCGTAACGAATCGGTGTGTGTTGGGCTAACAACCGATAATGGAAATTGCGTGGCCGTCACAACAGTCATCTGGGGGCAGTCGAGCCAGGCGCTAACCCCAATGAATAGGGATTGCCCGAACACCGTCGAGTAAAAGGAAGCCCATGTTTTCCGTGGCTGTTGAGCCAAAACGTTCCCACCGGCAGCGGGCTGACTTCCAGGGCACCGGTTCTACGGCGAGCGACGCGAATAGAGCGGCCCCGACGGCCGCCCTGGGCCTGGCCGTCGTCAGGGAGATGACGGGGCCGACGAAACTCGATTCACCACGCACGGCGCCATCCACCAGGCGGTTAGGGGGCAGACCACGCCGGTTTGCGGATTGTTTGTGACCGCCATGGCGACTAGTGCCGGTTCGTATGCGCCCAAGGCTGCAGCCGACCAGACGACGATCAACTAAGGGGGTGTGCAGCGATGGATTTCGCGATGTTAGCGCCGGAGATCAATTCCGGTCGGATGTATGCCGGTCCCGGTTCGGGGCCGATGGTGGCCGCTGCAGAGGCCTGGGAGAAATTGGCCGCCGAACTGCATTCGGCGGCCAACTCGTACCAATCGGTGGTGTCGCAATTGACCGCCGGGCCGTGGCTGGGTCCCGCATCCGCGTCAATGGCGGCCGCGGCCGCCCCCTACGTGACGTGGATGCAATCCACCGCTGCGCAGGCCGAGGAAACCGCCACCCAGGCCAAAGCGGCGGCTGCCGCCTACGAGGAGGCGTTTGCCTCGACAGTGCCGCCGCCGGTGATCGCGGCCAACCGCAGCCAGCTGTCGACGCTGGTGTCGACGAACATTCTTGGCCAGAACACCGCGGCGATCGCGGCCACCGAGGCCCAGTACGCCCAAATGTGGGCCCAAGACGCGGCAGCGATGTACGGCTACGCGGGTTCGTCGGCATCCGCGACGGCGCTAACACCATTTGCCCCACCGCAGCAGAACACCGATCCGGGGGCGTCCGCCAACCAAGCCGCCGCGGTCGGCCAAGCGACCAGCACCTCCGCCGGCAACGTGCAAAACACCGTCTCGTCGGCCCAGCAAGCCTTTTCCGCGGTGCCCAATGCACTGCAAAGCCTGGCAACGGCGGCGCCGGCAGCCGCGGCGGATCCCCCGGACCCGCTGAGCACGTTGAGCAACCTGATCTCGGTTTTCCTCGACGCACCAAGTGCCCTGGCAACACTTGGTGTCGACACACCACTCGCCCCGCTGGCGGCAGTTTCTCTTCCCTTCGACGTTGTCGGTGCGCTGACTGGTTTCCACACGGATGAGATCGTCAGCGGCTGGGCAGGCGTCGAGCCCTGGCCGGGAACTGGGACGGTGCCGCCCACAGAGTTCCCGGCCATCATCACGGGTCCGATCGCGCCGGCGGCGCCGGCCGTGGCGGCGCCGCCCGTGGCGGCGGGTCTGGGCGAGGCCAACACTGTCGGGGCGTTGTCCGTGCCACCGACGTGGACCGTCGCCACGCCGGCGGTACGCCCGGTCGCGGTAAGGCTGCCGGCGCTGCCGGAAACCAGCATCAGCGCCGCGGCCGCCGCGGAGGCGGCGGACGTCGGCTCGGGCAGCACGTTCGCCGAGATGGCACTGGCGGGTATGGCCGGGCGAGCCATGGCCGGCACGCTGGGCACCGGCGGCGGCAAAGATGGCGGTAAGGCACCTAAAGGCAAACGTGTAGCCGCTCGCGCCACGGGCGCGGCGACCACCGGTGAGAGCGCGGCGACTGACGCTGAAAGCGAAGCGTCGCCGAGCAAGCCTCGGACCGTGGTCACCGGAGTCGCGGCCGAGCTACGCGAGTTCGCCAAGCTCCGCGACGAGGGAATTCTGACCGACGACGAGTACACCGAGCAGAAGAACCGCCTGCTCGGGCGCTGAATCACCCTCCACCTTGTGGCTGGAGCGTCGGTTTTCTGGAACGAGGACACGCAGCAATGGATTTCGGGATTTATCCGCCGGAGATCAACTCCGGTCGGATGTATGCCGGTCCAGGGGCCGGACCGATGCTGGCTGCTGCGCAGGCCTGGGACCTGTTGGCCGATGAGCTGTACACGGCCGCCGGCTCGTATCAGTCGGTGGTCACAGGGCTGACCGCCGGGCCGTGGTTAGGTCCTACGTCGGTGTCGATGGCGGCTGCCGCCGCACCGTATATCAGCTGGCTGGGCACAACCGCTGCGCAGGCCGAGGAAACCGCCACCCAGGCCAGAGCAGCGGCTGCCGCCTATGCGCAGGCGTTCGCATTGACGGTGCCGCCGCCGGTGATCGCGGCCAACCGCAGCCTACTGATGGCGCTGGTGGCGACGAACTTCTTCGGGCAAAACACCCCGGCGATCATGGCCACCGAGGCGCAGTACGCCGAGATGTGGGCCCAAGACGCCGCGGCGATGTACGGCTACGCGGGTTCGTCGGCAGCCGCGACAGCATTAACACCGTTTACGCCGCCGCGGCAGAACACCAATCCGGGCGGTGCGACAGCCCAAGCCGCCGCGGTCGGCCAAGCCGCCGGTACCCCGGCCGGCAACGCGCAAAGCACCGTCTCGTCGGCCCAGCAAGCCTTTTCCGCGGTACCTAACGCGCTGCAAAGCTTCGCAACCGCGGCGCCGGCAGCCGCGGCGGACCCCCCGGATCCGCTGTCCACGTTGAGCAACCTGATCACTGTTTTTCTCGCGGCGCCAGGCGACTTGGCCACACTTGGTGTCGAAACACCACTGGCTCCGTTGGCGGCAGTATCTCTTCCCTACACCGTTGAAGGTGCTTTCTCTGGGTTGCACACAGATCAGATTGTCAGTGGCTGGAATGCGGAACAGAGCTGGCCGGGAACCGCGCCTGCGCCTCCCACCGAGTTCCCGGCGATTATCACGAACCCGGGTCCGCTCGCGGCGTCAGCGCCTGCGGTGTCGGCGGGTCTGGGCGAGGCGAACACAGTCGGGTCATTGTCGGTGCCGCCGACATGGACCGCTGTGGCCCCGGCGGTACGCCCCGTCGCGATGACGCTGCCCGCCTCCAGCGCCACCGCCACCGCCGCCGCGGAAGCGATGGAGGTCGGCTCGGGAAGCACGTTCAACCAGATGGCACTGGCGGGTATGACCGGGCGAGCCATGGCCGGCACGGTGGGCACCGGCGGCGACCGGGATGACGGTAAGGCGGCGGCCGGCAAACGTGTGGCGGCTCTCGCCGCAGGAGCGGCGACTACCGCTAAACGTGATGCGTCACAGAGCAAGCCCCGAACCGTGGTGACGGGAATCGCGGCCAGGATTCGCGAGCTCGCCGAGCTCCGCGACGCGGGGGTTCTCACCGAAGAGGAGTACACCGAACAGAAGAACCGCCTGCTCGGGCGCTGAATCGCATCTCGAACGCGCCGGATCAACCGGCGATTGAGAGCGCGATACCGTCCAGGATGTCGTGTTCGCTGACGATCAGCTCGTCGATACCGGCGCGGTCGCGTAATACCTGTGCGAGCTCTTCGACGATGATGGCGCCCGCGCCGATCACGTCGGCACGACCCTCGTGCATCGGTCCCAGCGCCGCGCGCTGGTCTCGTGTCATGCCGATCACCTGTTCACAGGCTGCCAGCAGCTGGCCGCGCCGAACCCGCGAAAGGTGAATGACCGCAGCATCATACGTCGTCAAATGCTGTGCCAGTGCCGCCAGTGTGGTCATCGTGCCGGCCACGCCGACCCACGTGTGAGCCCGCTCTAGGGGAACCGCGTCCAGTGCCGGAGCAAGCTGTTCGCGGACTACTTGTCGGGCCGTCGCCACCTCAGCGGACGTGGGCGGATCCGAATGCAGGCACCGTTCAGTCAGCCGGACACAGCCGATGTCGGCCGAAAAGCTCGCTTGCACAGCCTCTTCCCCGAGCACGATCTCGGTGGAGCCACCGCCCAGATCCACAACAACGAAAGGCGCGTCGGCGGACTCCAATTCGTCCACCGCGCCGCGGAATGACAGTTCGGCTTCCGCGCTGCCGGTGATCACCTCCGCGACCGAGCCGGGAATCACAGTGCCCAAAACGTCGGCCGTCATCGCAAAGAAGACGTCGCGATTGACCGCATCGCGGGTCGCCGACGTGGCGATCATCCGAACCCGGTCGACATTGTGCGCCTTCAGCAGCACGACGTAGTCGGCGAGCGCGGCACGGGTACGCTCGAGCGCCTCCGGCACGAATCGGCCTGTCGCATCGACTCCCTGACCCAACCGGACGATCCGCATCTCGCGGTGCACGTCGCGCAGATGTCCGTCGACCGCGTCGGCGATCAGCAGCCGGATCGAGTTGGTGCCGCAGTCGATAGCGGCGACGCGGTTCATGGGCGCCGCTCCTCAATCCCGGCCGGGCCGGGATCTTCGTCGCCGGCGCGGTTCATGTCCACTGTCCCGGCAGCAACACGCCGGCCATCGTCGGCTCGTCGGCCAGCACCGCCAGCGCCTCGTCGCCGAGCGGGTTGACTCCCCGCCCCTTGGCCAGTGAATGAGCGATCAAAACGTGCAAGCACTTGACCCGGTCCGGCATACCCCCGGCGGAAAATGTCGTGGCCAGCGGCTCGATCGCATCGCGCTCGGCCAGATAGGATTCGTGCGCCCGTCGGTAGGCGGCGGCCAGTTCCGGCTCACGCCGCAGTCGTTCGGTCATTTCCCGCATCATTCCGGACGACTCCAGCCTGCTGGCGGCAGCTGTCAACACCGGATGTGTCAGGTAGTACAACGTCGGGAACGGCGTGCCATCAGGCAGTTTCGGCGCGGTCTTCACAACGCCGGGTTCACCGTTGGGACAGCGGTAAGCGATGCCGAGCACACCCCGGGGCTCCCGGCCGAGCTGCCGCGCCACCGCGTCCAAGTCGGAACGGTCAACCACCGGGCGGTGGGGGGCTGGGCGGCGGGGGCACCAACGGAGGGCGCTGATCCGGCGGTGGCGCGGGTGCCGGCGGACCGTGCGGCGCGTCGGCGATCGTGTGCCACAGCGATGTGTACCAAGGATCGTTGCCGGACTTGGTCCCACCCCAGGATCCCGGCTGCGGGGGCTCCGCCGTCGGCGCAAGTTGCACCTGATAAGGGATCTCGCCGGGCATCACGAAGCCGAGACGCTCGCGCGCCTGCGCCGCGATGTAAGCCGGATCAGCCAGCTTGACCTTCTGCTGCTCGAGATCGCCGATCTGCTGGCGTAGCGCAGCTTCGGTCGCCGCCAGCTGATGCATCTCGGTGCGCTGCGCGAAATAGGTGCGTACCGGCCCCGCGATCGTCAACGTCAGCACACAGACCACGGCGGCCAAGACCGCTGCCCGACGCGCAGTGAAGCCCAACCGCTGCTCGGATCGTTGCTCGGCCGACTCGATGATCGATCGTTTGATGGGCTCCCCGACCGGCTCGGGCGCCCGGGACACGGTGCGACTACGTGACGGCGCGGGCGACTTGCGCGGACGCCCAGGCACCGAATCACCGCCTCGACCGGGCCGCGACGCTGGTGAGCGCCGTTTCGGGTCGGACCGCTTGGCTTCGGGCATGATGCAGGCAGCCGGTTATTTCGCTTCCGGCGTGTACCGGGGAAACGCCAGATCGCCGGCGTAGCGGGCGGCGTCGCCGAGCGCTTCCTCGATCCGCAATAGCTGGTTGTATTTGGCGACGCGCTCGCTGCGCGCCGGCGCGCCGGTCTTGATCTGCCCGCAGCCCACAGCCACCGCAAGGTCGGCGATCGTGGTGTCCTCGGTCTCGCCACTACGGTGGCTCATCATCGTGCGGTATCCGCTGTGGTGAGCCAGCGCTACCGCGTCAAGCGTCTCGGTCAACGTTCCGATCTGATTCACCTTGACCAGCAAGGCATTTGCGGCACCCTTCTCGATGCCCTCCTCGAGTCGCTCGGGATTGGTGACGAAGATGTCATCGCCCACGATTTGCACTCGGTCACCAAGCGATGCTGTCAGCGCGATCCAACCATCCCAATCATCTTCGGACAGGGGGTCCTCGATGGATACCAGCGGATAGGACCCAAGCAGCTCGTCGTAGAACTCGGCCATCTGAGCCGCGGTAAATGTCTTGCTCTCGAAAGCGTAACCCGTTGATTGGTCATAGAACTCGGTCGCAGCGGCATCAAGCGCCAACGCCATGTCGGTCCCAGGCCGCAAGCCCACCGACTCGATGGCCAGGCTGATCAGATCGAGCGCGGCCTTGGTGCCCGCCACATCGGGAGCAAATCCGCCCTCGTCGCCCAGGCCGGTCGCCAAACCTTGCTTCTTCAGCACCGACTTGAGGGCGTGGTAGACCTCGGCACCCCAGCGCAGCGCCTCGGCGAAGCTCGGTGCCCCGATCGGGGCCACCATGAACTCCTGGATATCGACGCCGGTGTCGGCGTGCGCGCCGCCGTTGAGAATGTTCATCATCGGCACCGGCAGTATGTGCGCGTTGGGGCCCCCGATGTAGCGGAACAGCGGTAGCCCGGCGGAATCGGCGGCCGCTTTACTCACCGCCAGCGACACGCCGAGGATCGCGTTGGCGCCCAGCCGCGACTTGTCCGGGGTGCCGTCAAGGTCGACCAGCGCCTGGTCCACCAGCCGCTGATCGTCGGCGTTGAGTCCGATCACGGCCGGTGCGATCTCGTCGAGGACGGCACGCACCGCTATTTTCACGCCCTTGCCGCTGTACCGGTCGCCGCCGTCGCGCAGTTCGACCGCCTCGTGCTCACCGGTCGATGCGCCCGATGGCACCGCGGCCCGGGCGAATGTCCCGTCGATCAGCGCCACCTCGACCTCGACCGTCGGGTTGCCACGGGAATCGAGGATTTCGCGGGCTCCGACCTGCTCGATTATGGGCACTGCGTTCTCCTTGCGTGGCTCTGCTATGGACGTGTGGCGTCCGATTGCCCAGCTTCTTCTCGGGCCGCTGAGCAGGAACGCCCATAGCTTAATGCGGCGGCAGGTGAAGCTTGCGTCACAGCGGGTGACCCGCCGCATAAGCGGTCGCCCAGTCCCGCACGGCGCGTGCATACGCATCGGAATTGTTGTAGGCCCGCAGGGCGGTTATCCACCCTCGCGGAGTCGCCAGATCTTTTCCACGCCAGCACAAGTAACCGGCTGCCGACAGCGCGGCGTCGTCGATGTTGTCCACGCTGACGATTCCGTCGTTGTTGGCGTCAACTCCGTACAATCGCCAGGTTTCCGGGATGAACTGCATCGGACCCATCGCTCGGTCCGCATTCGAATCACCGTCCATGCCGCCTTCGTCGCTGTCGATGATGCGCAGCGTGCCGTTCGTACCGTCTAAGCGCACACCTCGAATTGGCGGCCGCACATCACCGTTGGGCGCTATCGTCGCGTGGTGATAGGTGCCGTGGTGACTCTCCACCTGCCCAATACCCGCCAATGTGGTCCAGGACAGTTGGCAGTTGGGGTTCTCGACTTCGGCGACTCGGGCCGCATAGGCGTAGGCCTCCAGCGCGATGACCGGAATCCTCAACGCCGGAGACCGCCGGGCAGCCCAGTCGTATAACTGATCGGCGGGCCGGCCTTTGGTGTGGGTGTTCACCGGCGGCACTGGAGCCCCGGCTGGGGGCGGCACGCCCTTCGGAATGAAGGGGCCTACCTGCCAAGTACAACTCGACGCTAAGAGCAGCGCCGCCGCCCCCAGGACGGCGACCGCCCGCAGCCAACGCACCGGCGACACAGCACTCC